>DATLKW010000204.1:0-3683 GCA_035538175.1 Gemmatimonadales bacterium
AGTTCCGGATGGTGGGCGCTCTCGGAATGGAGGAGCCGTCCGAGGCCGTGCGGAAGTCGGAGGAGCGGATGTCCTCGCCTCGCTCGGCGTATCCGGCGGTCGCGGCCCCGGCCCCGCGTGCGCGGCCGGCGAGCACCACGACCCGCATCGCTGCCGAGGTAGCGCGTCAGACGCGCCAGTTGCGCCGCACGACAAAGCTGCTGATTGGGCTGCTCGCAATGGTGCTCGCCGCGTTCGCCTGGGTGCAATGGAATGGCGCGCGGTCGGCTCGTGAGCTGGCCCGCTTGCAGGGGCGGGCCGACAGCCTGGCCGCTGAAGCGCAGCGACTCGTCGCGCAGTTTCAGACCGAGCTCACGAGCGTGCGGGACGGCCTGCGGCAGTCGCAGGCGGAAGTGGAGCGTCTGAACCGCGAGCTCGCCGCCGCCCGCTCGAGCAGCGACGACGCCGTCGTGGCGCGGCTACGCGCGGAGCTCGATGTCGCGGAGGCCAGGCAACGCGGCCTCGCCGGCGTGGCGGCGGTCGACTACCGCGCCATCGCCCAACGCAACCAGGACGCCGTCGCGCTGCTCGTCGTGCAGTTCTCCGAGCACGAGGTGTTCAGCGGCACGGCCTTCGCCGTGGACTCACAAGGAACGCTGGTCACCAACAAGCACGTGCTTGTCGGCGACGACGAGGCGCGGCACCCGCAGCGGATCGCCGTGAAGTTCTCCGGCAGCCGCCAGTGGTTCCCGGGCCACCTCGTGGGCGTCGCCGATTCCGTCGACGTCGGGATCGTGCGCGTAGACATCCCCGGCGGCACGCCGCGGGTCACGGGGCTGAGCGCCGAAGCGCACGCCCTCGCGCGGGGCGACCCGGTCGCGATCATCGGGTATCCCCTCGGCGAGGACCTTCCGATGGAGCGCGTCGGCCAGGGTGCCGTGGTCGCGGACCCGACGCTCACGGTCGGAACGGTGAGCAAGGTGCTCGCCGACCTGATCCAGGTCGACGGCTACGGGGCCCCCGGTTCGTCGGGAAGCCCGATCTTCGACCGCGGGGGTCGTGTCGCCGCGATGCTGTACGGGGGGAGCCGGGAATCCCAGGGCAAGATCATTTATGGGGTGCCCGCCGCGGCCGTCCTCACCTACTTGCACCAGCTGCGGCCGTAGGCAGGCTCGCGTCTCACGCGAGCCACGTCAAGACGCGCCTGGCCGCCGCGCGCTGCATCAGGGGCTGTCCGTGCCAGCAGAGGAGGATCGGCGCGCGGGCCGGAATCTGCGCGGCGAGGCGCGGATGCCCGAACAGCACGACGAGCGCCGCGCCGGGAAGAAGCCGGCGCAGCGCGGCGCGCGATCGCGCCCCAAGATCGGCTCGCCCCTTCCACGACCGCGGCTCGGCATAGATCAGGACGATCCGGCTTCGGCCGCTCGCGCGGGGCGACACCACAATCCCGGCGTCGCGGAGCACCTGGTGGAACACGGTGCGCGGTCCCACCGCGTAGGGGCCACCGACGTCATCATCCACGATCGACACGGCGAGCGGGGCGCGGAGGGCGGGTGCGTCCCCGCGAACGAGGTGGGTCACCCGGTCGGCGAGCCCCGCGGCGAACGCGCCGTGCGCGGCGAGATCGACGTCTCCGTCGTCGCCCGCTCCCCTGCCCCACTCGGCCACCGCGGCGTGGTAGCGGGCGACCGCCGCGTCAGCCCGTGCGGCGGGCAGCTCGCTGCCCACCGCGCGCTCCAGCGCGGCAACGACGGCCTGAAAGTCCTCCGGGTAGAGCAGCGCGTCACACCCAGCGGCGACGGCCCCGACCGTGGCGGCAGGGACGGGCTCGGCGTGCGAGGCGCCCGCCATGATCAGGGCGTCCGTGACGACGAGCCCCGGAAAGTTGAGCGTCGACCGGAGGTACCCGAGAATGTCGCTCGAGAAACTCGCCGCCCGCCCCGTCGGATCCCAGTCGGGGTACGCGACGAACCCGCTCATCACGCTTCCCACACCCGCGCGAATGGCGTACTCGAAGGGGACGCAGTCGACGCGCTCTAACTCGGCGCGCGGGACGCTCACGCGAGGGAGCGTGGCGTGTGAGTCTTCCGTCGTGCGACCGTGCCCCGGGTAGTGTTTGGCGCATCCCTGCACGCCATGCTCCTGCAGGGACCGGATCCACGCGGCGGCCTGCTCACCCACTCGAACGGGATCCGATCCGAACGAGCGGGTTTGCACGATCGGATTCTTCGCTTCGAGGTCCAGGTCGCACACCGGCGCGAACACCCAGTTGATGCCAACGGCGTGCGCCTCCGCCCCGGTGATGACGGCGCAGGTGGCGATCGCCTCCAGGTCGCCGAGCCAGCCGAGCGCGGCGGGGGGTGGCAGCTCCGTGAGCCCGGCGACCTGCTGGGCGGGTCCGCGCTCGAGGTCGGCGCCGATGAGCAGGGGCCGCCCGGCACGCTCCCGCAACTCTCGAGCGAGGGCGGCGACGGCCTCGCGGGTCCCGCCGAAAATGATGAACCCGCCGACCCCCGCCGCGAGGGCGGCTTTGATCTTCGGCCGTTCGTGGGCGAAGCTGCCCTCCCGGGTGCGCCAGCGCAGCGCCGGAAACACGAGCCGCGCCAGCTCGGAGGTCACGCGGGGCTAATGCGTCCGAGGATGCGGGGTCCGCGCGCTCCCGTGGCGGCCGGCACATTGCCCGGCTTGCCGAGGATCGTGAGGAGACCGATGAACGCGAACGCCACGGCTTCCTTCGCGTCGCCGTTGAAGAACACCTGGTCGAACGTGAGCACCGGTCGCGGCGCCACGCGGGCGGCCAGCAGCTCAAGGAGGTGCCGGTTCCGCGCCCCACCGCCCGACACGACGAGCTCGTCGCCGGGGCCCGCCGGCGTCCACCGCTCGATTCCACGCGCGATGCTTTCCACGGTCAACGCCGCGGCGGTCGCGACGGCGTCGTTCTCGGACCCGCCTGCCTGGCGCACGTCGGCGAGGAGCCGCGCGGCATACTCGGGGCCGAACCGCTCGCGCCCGGTGCTCTTGGGGGGTGACGCGGCGAAGTAGGGGTCCTCGAGCAAGGTCTCGAGCACCCTCGGGGCGGGCTTGCCGCGGCGCGCCCGCTCGCCGTCGACGTCAAACGGGGCAGTGGGGTCGATACGCCGGGTCACCGCGTCGAGGACCGCAACGCCCGGGCCGGTGTCGAAGGCGACGGCGCCGTTCGTGACCCCGCGGCGAGGGACGTACGTGGCGTTCGCCATCCCGCCCACGTTGAGGAGCAGCCGGGGGCGGTCCGCGTGGCCGAAGAGGAGCACATCGGCGATCGGCACGAGGGGCGCGCCTTGGCCCCCTGCTGCGACATCGCGGGTGCGGAAGTCGCTCACGACGCGGACGCCGACCCGCTCCGTGATCACGGCCGGGTCGCCGAGCTGGAGGGTTGCCCGCCCGGGCTCGTGCCACACCGTCTGTCCGTGCGAGGCGACGAACGACAGCTCGCGGGGCGCCACCTTTGCATCCGCCAAGAGCTGCAAGACGGCGCCCGCGAAGCGCTCGCCCAGCGCCACGTGCAGCGCCGCCAGTTCCCGCGCGCCGCCGCGGGCGATCGCGTCGATGATCTGCCCGCGCTCCGCAGCCGCGTACGTCTCCTGGCGGAACGCCACGAGCTGCGCGTCCAGCGGATCGTCCGCCAGGCGCACCAACGCCGTCGACACGCCGTCGAGCGACGTCCC
>DATLKW010000205.1:0-3750 GCA_035538175.1 Gemmatimonadales bacterium
CTCCCGGTGCACCGCCGCCGCGTCGGCTGGCGTGGCGTTGCGGCCCGTGCCGATCGCCCAGACGGGCTCGTACGCCACGACGACCCGGGCGAGCGTGGCACCGTCCAACGCGCCCAGCGCCGCGGCGAGTTGACGCACCACCACGGCCAACGTGTGCCCCGCCTCCCGCTCCGCCAGCGTCTCGCCCACGCACAGCATCGGCGCGAGCCCCGCGGCGAGAGCGGCGCTCACCTTGCGACGCGTGTCCTCGTCGGTCTCGCCGAACACGTGACGCCGTTCCGAATGCCCGACCAGCGTCGCGCGGGCCCCCGCCGCGAGCGCGAGCGGCGCGGAGAAGGCGCCGGTGAAGGCACCCTTCGGCTCCCAGTGAATGTCCTGCACCCCCACCAGCAGATCGGCCCGCTCCCGCACGGCCTGGCTCGCGGCCTCGACCGACACCGCGGGCGGAAAGAACCAGACATCCCGATCCTCGCGTCGATTGTAGCGCGCGCGGAACGTCTTCAGGTAGCTGCGCGCGTCGTCCGGGCCCAAGTGCATCTTCCAATTGGCCGCGAACAGCAGGCGCCTCACGCCTCCTCCAGAGCCGCCACGCCCGGGAGCGACCTTCCCTCGAGGAACTCGAGCGCCGCCCCGCCACCCGTGGAGACGTGCGTGAGCTTGGCTTCGAACCCGGCAATTGCGGCCGCCGAATCCCCCCCGCCTACCACGGTGGTCGCGCCGCGCTTCGAGGCCTCGACCAAGGCCTCGGCCACGGCTCGCGTGCCGGCGTCGAAGGGGGGCGTCTCGAAGACGCCCATCGGCCCGTTCCAGAACACCGTCTTCGCCTTGAGGATGCGCGCCCGGTAGTCGTTGCGCGTGGCGGTGTCGATGTCGAACGCGGCGGCCTCGGCCGGAATCCGATCGCACGGCACCTCGCGCCGCTCCGCCGCCCGCTCGAGGCTCGGCGCCACCACAGCGCCGCGCGGGAGGATCAGCTTCGCCCCGCCCTTGGCGAGGAGCGCCTTGGCCAGGTCTTCCTTGTCCCGCTCGACGAGCGAGCCCCCCACGCCGAACCCCAGCGCGACAAAGAAGGTGTTCGCCATGGCGCCGCCCACGAGGATCTCATCTACCTTGGGGAGCAGGGCCTCGATCACATCGATCTTGCCGGAGATCTTGGCGCCGCCGAGCACGGCGACGAACGGCCGCTTCGGGTGATCGAGCGCGTCACCGAGGTAGCGCAGCTCGCGCTCCATCAGAAAGCCCGCGACGGCGGGCTTCAAGAGATGCGCGACTGCTTCGGTGGAGGCGTGGGCGCGATGCGCCGAGCCGAAAGCGTCGTTCACGTAGAAGTCGCCGAGCGCGGCGAGCGTCGCGGCGAAGCCGGGATCGTTCGCCTCCTCGCCCGGCCAGAACCGCGTGTTCTCGACCAGCGCGACGCCGCCGCGCG
The DNA here is from genome assembly GCA_035538175.1 of Gemmatimonadales bacterium. Classification (GTDB taxonomy): domain Bacteria; phylum Gemmatimonadota; class Gemmatimonadetes; order Gemmatimonadales; family GWC2-71-9; genus AG41. Next base: position 1,427 of record DATLKW010000205.1, read on the forward strand.
GGAGCCGCCGCGTCGCCGCTACGCCCGCCGCAGGATCCGGAATGAACTCGACCGGCACGCCGAGCACGCGCTCCACGTCCCGCACGATCTGGCGGAGGGAGAACTTGGGGTCGGGCCCGCTCGGGCGGCCGAGATGTGACAAGAGCACCACCCGCGCGCCCTTGTCACGCAGATACGTGATGGTGGGCGTTGCTGCCCGGATGCGCGTGTCGTCGGTGACCACGCCGTTCTTCAACGGGACGTTGAAATCCACCCGCACCAGCGCGCGCTTGCCGTCCAGCGCCGCCGCGGGGAGATCGCGCAGGCTCCGCTTGCTCACTTGCCGGCGATGTAGGCCAGCAGATCCACGCAGCGCGCGGAATACCCCATCTCGTTGTCGTACCACGCCGACACGTGGACGAACGTGCCGTCGATCACGTTGGTCGAGAGGGCGTCCACCACGCTCGAGTACAGGCTGCCGATGTAGTCGCTCGACACGAGCGGCTCGTCGCTCACGTCGAGCAACCCCTTGAGCGACGAGCAGGCAGCCTGCTTCAAGGCCCCGTTCACCTCGTCGATCGTCGTGCGCCGCTCCACTTCGGCCGTGAGCTCGACGATCGACACGTCCGGCGTCGGCACCCGCAGCGAGATGCCGTCGATCTTCCCCTTCACCTCCGGGATCACGAGACCGGTCGCCTTGGCGGCGCCGGTGGTGGTCGGAATGATGCTGAGCGCCGCGGCGCGGGCGCGGCGCAGGTCCTTATGGGGCAGGTCGAGAATCGGCTGGTCGTTGGTGTAACTGTGGATCGTGGTCATGAAACCGTGCTTGAAACCCCAGTTGTCGAGCACGACCCGCACGACCGGGACGAGGCAGTTCGTGGTGCAAGACGCGTTCGAGAGAATCGTGTGTCGGGCGGGATCGAACTTCTGGTGATTCACCCCCATGACGATCGTGATGTCTTCGCCCTTGGCCGGCGCCGAGATCACCACCCGGCGAGCCCCCGCGGCGAGATGCTTCTCGGCGTCCGCCCGGGACGTGAATCGCCCGGTGCTCTCGAGCACGAGCTCCACTCCCAACGCCTTCCACGGCAGCTTCTCCGGCTCTTTGATCGCCGACACCTTGATCACCCTCCCGTTCACGACGAGGGCGCCGTCCTTCGCCTCGACCGTCCCCGGGAAGCGGCCGTGCACCGAATCGTAGGTGAGGAGATGGGCGAGCGTTCGGGTGTCGGTGATGTCGTTCACCGCCACGAACTCCAGCGCCTGCTGTTTCATCAGCACCGCGGCGCGCAACACGTTGCGCCCGATACGACCGAACCCGTTGATGCCCACTCGCACAGCCATCATTTCTCCCCTGGTGAAGTGCGCTCCCCCGGCCCGCCCCTACTGATGCGCCGCCCGGGGCCGAACCGCGCCACGCGGCCCCGTGTGGCCACGTTCGCAAGGCGCTCGCCCGCTGTCAACGCCGCTCACCGCGGCCCCAATCGCCACACTACGACGAGCGCCACGGCGGCCGGCACGGCGAAGACCACGAGGAAATACGGGATCTCCTCGGCGATCGAATATCCCGCCTTCGCGACCCCCAGCCACATGTTGATGCCGGCCCCAATCAACCAGAGCGGGATAAACACCTTCGCGGCGGTGACGAGGCCGGCGTCGGTGGAAGCGGCGAGCCCGGCACCGATCAGGAGGCACACGCCCAGCAACCCGACCCCCGCCGCAATCACCTTAAACGTGTGTGCCACGGTCCTCCGTCGAGCCGTTCAGGGACGATGCTTGAGCGCCCCGAGTGCCCCGCTCAGCGGCAGCCCGGTGCCCTGCTCGGCGTGACCCAAAAGCTGTAAATCACGCAGTCATCCGGCGCCGGCGGGCGCGGGGAGGGAATCGCGTGGCGCACCGGAGGAAGGCTCCGCAGATAGACGACGAGCGCTCGAATATCCTCCTCGTCCCAATTCGACGCATGGTCCCACACCATCCCCTGCCAATGGAGCGCCCGACCATCGCGGCTCACGCCTGCCCTGATGGCGCGCGCGATCTGGGCGTCGGTCCAACTGCCGAGCCCCGTTGCGGAGTCGGGGGTGATGTTGCGGACCCAGAGCGTGCCGAACGGCGCCCAGTCGACCTTGAGCCCCCCGCTGCCGTTCGGCCCATGGCACAGGGCGCAGGACGCCACGGCAAACACGTACCGCCCTCGGGCGGCGAGGGCTTGCTGCTCGGGGCTCTGCCCACGCTCGGCGCGCGGCTCTGGGATCGCGCGCGCGATCGGTCCCGCGACTTGGGACGGCGGCAGAAACGCGAGCGTGGGGGTCGCGTAGAGCACCGCCGCGATCGCCGCGCCCGGGAGC
>DATLKW010000206.1:0-3927 GCA_035538175.1 Gemmatimonadales bacterium
GTGTGACATCCTGTTCATCAGTGAGTCCGAAGACGAGCGGGTGGACGAAATCCTCGCGGCTCTCAAGAACCGGCCGATCCTCACCGTGAGCGATGCGGCCAACTTCGCGCAGCGCGGCGGCATCATCCGCTTCGTGACGGCCAAATCCCGCGTCCGGCTCGAGATCAACCCCGACGCGGCGCAAGGGGCGCACCTGACGCTCAGCTCGAAGCTCCTGCGCCTGGCGGATCTCGTCACCCCGCCTGGGCGATGACCATGCGGATGCGCGACTGGCCCATCCGGCAGAAGCTCACCGCGATTCTGCTGTTCGTGAGCACCTTGGTGTTGTTCGTCACGGTCGCGGCGTTCGTAACGTATCAGGTGGTGGCGGGCCGGCAAGCGGTGCTCAAGAACCTCGCCACGCTCGGTCGCGTCATCGCCGCCAACAGCACGGGCTCCCTCGCCTTCGCCAACGAGGCCGACGCGCGGGAAATCCTCAGTGCCCTCAAAGCCGAGCCCCACATCGTCGCCGCAGCGTTGTACGACGCGAAGGGCCGGCTCTTCGCCCGCTACCCCGCCTCCGTGCCTGACGGTGTTCTTCCCCACGAGCCGGGGGCTGATGGGTACCGGTTCGAAGCGACGGCCGTGACCGGCGTCGAACCGGTGCTCCAACCAGGAAGTCCGCGGCTCGGGACCCTGTATCTGCAGTCCGACCTGGCGGCGCTCGCGCGGGCGCTGCAGTCCTCGGTGGCGATCGGCGTGGGCGTGATGGTGATCTCCCTCCTCGCCGCGTATTTCCTGTCGCGCACGCTGCAGCGACAGATCTCGGAGCCCGTCCTCGGGTTGGCCGAAATCGCGCAGGCCGTCTCCGCTCACCAAGACTATTCGGTGCGGGCGCCGAGGTTCGGGACCGACGAACTCGGTACCCTCACCGACGCCTTCAACCACATGCTCGGCCGCATCGAGGAGCAGGCGGGCGCGCTCCGGGAGGGCAAAGAGCGCATGGACCTCGCGCTGCGGGCGTCGGGCGTCGGCACCTGGAGCTGGAACGTCGCTACGAATGCCCTCGCCTGGGACGATTTCGTCCATCCGCTCTTCGGCCTGGCGCCGGGCATGTTCTCCCAACGCTATGAGGACTTCCTCGCCCTCGTGCATCCCGCCGACCGCGAGCGCGTCAAGCGGGAGATGGCCGAGGCCGTGGCGAGCAGCTTGCCCTATCGCACGGAATATCGCGTCGTGTGGCACGACGGCACCGAACGGGTCCTCGCCGCGGGCGGACGGGTGCATCGCGAGGGCGGCGCGCGAACGCCGCAGCTCACGGGCGTGTGCTGGGACGTCACCGAGCGGCAGCGGCTGCGCCAGGAGCTGCAGCGCTACGCCACAGAACTCGAGCAGCGGGTCGCGGACCGCACGCGCGAGCTCGAAGGGCGCAACGAAGAGCTCCGCCTCAATACCACCGCGCTACTCGCCGCGAACCAGGAGCTCGACGCCTTCGCGTACTCCGTGTCACACGACCTGCGGGCGCCGCTCCGCAGCATCGACGGCTTCAGCCAGATCCTGCTGGAAGACCATGCGGCGCAGCTCGACGACGCCGGGAAGGACGCGCTCCGCCGCGTGCGCACCGCCACGCAGCGGATGGGGGCGCTGATCGACGATCTCCTGAAGCTGTCCCGGCTCAGCCGCACCGAGCTGCGCACGGCGGTTGTGGATCTGAGCGGCTTGGCGGAAAGCATCGCGGCCGAGCTCAAGAGGACCGCCCCCGCGCGGCAGGTGGAGTTCGTGATTCGCGCGGGGCTCGAAGCCGAAGGCGACGCCCGCCTACTGCGCGTGGCGCTCGAGAATCTGCTCGGCAACAGCTGGAAGTACAGCGCGAAACAGCCGCACGCGCGCATCGAATTCGCCGCCACGGAGACGAACGGCGACCGCGTCTTCGCGGTGAGCGACAACGGCGCGGGATTCGACATGCAGTACGTCGATAAGCTGTTCGGGGTGTTTCAGCGGCTGCACTCGGGGACCGAATTCGAAGGCACGGGCGTCGGCTTGGCGACGGTGCAGCGCATCATCACCCGTCACGGCGGCCGCATCTGGGCGGAAGGGGCCATCGGCCGCGGCGCGACCTTCTACTTCACTCTCCCGGGCCCCGCTACGCGGCCGGCAGAGTCCGACTCGTCCATCGGCAGTTCGTGATCGACGCGGCCCCCTGCCGCGCGGTGCCCCCCGTCGTCTCGCCCCGCCGTTACTGGGTCGCTTTCTCGGCCGTGCCGTGGGCGTCCACTCGGGCCCCGCGACCCGCGCGGTACACGTCGATCGCCTTCGCGACCGGCCCCACGATCGTGAGCGCAAACAGCGGCGGGGCAGGGTAGAGCGAGCGGAGCGGCGCCAGGTGATAGTCTCCCGCGATGCGAATCGCCGCTTCAGCCACCGCCACGGCCGCGGCCACGACGATACGCCCCCGCACCGTGCTCACCGTAGTCTTGGGATCGGTGATCATGAAAAAGATGAACAACTGATACGTCGGGCCCGTGACGGGAGCGAGGTCCGCGAGGAGCGGACCACCCACGATCAGGCTGCGCCCGGCGGCGAGCGCCACGAAGCAGAGTACGTAGGTAACGGTCACGTGGAGCATGCCGACGCGCGCGAGGATGAGGAGACCAAAGGACCAGATCACGGCGTTCGTGGCCAACTCGTTGCCCCACTGGTGGCTGAGCACGGCGACGCTCGCCGGCGCCGCGAGGAGGAGCAGGCAAATAGCAAAGTTGCTCGGGTTCCAGAGGTGGCGGCCGCGGTACTGCAGCACATACTTGGAGGCGATCGCCAGAAACCCGCCCAAGGCGAAGGGCCACAGCAGATCGGCGCGCGGCTTGATCAGCAGGGCAAGGCTGATCCCGGTTACGTAGGCGCTCGAGAGGTTCGCGAAGCGCCCGCGCACCAGCCGCGACAAGACGAGTTCCGTCGCCGTCGAGACGCCCAGCGCCGTGACGAGACGGTCGTACCCGCCGAGGATACCGTAGCGCGCCTCGCCGAGCACGAGCACCAACGTGATGAGAAACGAGACCGGGTAGCGGGGATCTAACCGGCCGAGCCGGCCCCACACCGCGCGGCCCCGGCGGCCCCAGGCCCGCATCGAGCGCGGGGCGACCGCCGTCATCTGGCTAGGACGCGGCCTCGGTGACGACGTGCAGCCGGTCCACCGCGGGCTGCGCGAGCGTTTGCACCGTCCCCGACGGCCACCGGATCACGACCCGATCGACCAGGCCGATCCGCCCCAGCCCAAAATGCAGCCGGCGATCGTTCTGGCTCGCGAAGCCCATGCCGCCGTCCACGATCTTGAGCTGGCGCGTCCCCCCAGCTTCGAGCGTCACCTCCGCGCCGATCGCGGAGCGGTTGCTCTTCGTGCCCACGAGCTTGAACGCGATCCAATGGTTGCCGGGCGGCACGGTGTTCTTGTAGATGATGGCCCGTTGATTCTGGTTCGCCACGACGACGTCCAATACGCCGCGGTTGAACAGATCGGCGAGTGCCACCGCCCGGCCGTCGTGCTCCTCGGTGATGCCGACCTGGGGCGCGACATCCGCCCACCCTGCGAGGCCCCGATTCACGTACACGTGGGCCCGCTCATGCCCCGACAAGCTCGCCGTGCCGATGGGTGACCAGTTCTTCGCGTCCTCGAACAGGTTCCCGTTGGCGCCGGCGATCTTCGAGAACGCGTACCAATAGCTCCGGTCGCGGTCGGCGGAGACGTAGCCGTTCGTGACGAACAGCTCGTTGCGGCCATCGTTGTCGAGATCGCCGAGCTGGGCCCCCCAGGCCCACCCCGCGTCCGCGAGCGCCCCCTGGGCCCCCTGCTGGAAACGCCCCAGCTCCGGCAGGAAGTTGAGGCGCAGGTTGTTGCCCTGAAACAGATAGCCACGCTCCGAGATATTGGTCACGAAGGCGTCGAGCCGCCCG
>DATLKW010000207.1:0-11909 GCA_035538175.1 Gemmatimonadales bacterium
TCGCGCCCGACCGCGAGCTCGAAGCGGCGCGACGTCGCCTCGGGATCCCACCCCGCCACGGTGCGCGCGATCAGGTCGCCGATCTCGTGGCGGTAGCGCTCGACCACCGTGGCCGCGAGGTCCACGATCAGCTCGTCGAGCTCAGCGAGCAGAGCGTCATTCGCGAGCAGCGCCGTACCGAACTCGCTCAAACTGCGTTCGAGCGGTCCCGGCGCCGCGCCGTCCGAGCGGGTGGCGAAGCGCGTGATAGCCCGGCGGGTGGCCTCCCACAGGCGGGCGGACAGATCGGCGATCGCGGGATCGCTGAGCCATTCCTCCTTCAGGGCTTCTGCCTTGGCGATCACGTCGGGGGCGTGCTGCAAGCGGTCGATGAAGTCGCGCACCGCGGTGTCGAATGTGGTGCGCAGGGGGTGATCTGGCCGCGCCGCGATGTCCCGGAGCAGGCTCTCCACGGTGCCCATGATCCGCTGGTAGATCTGGTCGTCCACGACGCCGGGGACCCACCACGGACTCTCGGTCCGGACCTTGTCGCGGATTACCTCTCGGTTCTCGCGGACCGCGTCAGCCGCGAAGCGTACCGCCTCATTGAAGAGCCCTTGCTGGCGGTCGTCGGCGAGTACCAGCGCGAGCGTTTTCCCGAACGTCGGCGCCAGACGGGTCGCGCGCAGGCGGGCGCTTACCACCTCCTGCACCAGCGTGCGGACATCCTCGTCAGGGAGAGCGTCCAGCGTCTTCGCCACGCCACCGGCGATCTGCTGCGCGATGCCCCGGCCATGGGCGGGGTCGCTGAGCCACCGGGCACCGCGCTCCGCTGGGCGTGCCGCGTGGAGGTGCGCCGCGATCACATCCCGCGAGAGGAAGTGGCTCTGCACGAAGGTTCCGAGGATTTGCCCGATGTGTTCTTTGCGGGTGGCGACGATTGCGGTATGGGGGATAGGTAAGCCGAGCGGTCGCCGAAAGAGCGCCGTGACGGCGAACCAGTCGGCAAGTCCGCCCACGAGGGACGCCTCCGCTGTGGCCCGGACGTAGCCAAGCCAGGGGTAGCGCCCTTCGTACACGCTCGCGGCGCCAAACACCGCCGCCGCGAACGCGAGGAGGCCGGTCGCCCGCCGCTTCATCGCGTCGAGCCGCGCCTCCCGGAAGGCGTCGTCCGGCCGCGACCAGGTGGGGACCGCCATCTCAGAACGCAAGATAACGGGCCGCGAGCACTCGGACGCCCACCCGCGGAGCCTGCCTCACCGCGTCGAAGGGCCCCGCTTGGTGAGCCCGGGTGCGCTCAGAGCGGGCGTTCCCATGTCTCGGCCACGAGGTCGCGGCCGAAGCTATGGTGCCGCTTTTTGCCCACGAGGGTGAATCCGCTGGTCTCGTAGAGGCGCCGCGCCGCCCCCAGTTCGCTCTGGGTCCAGAGCACGAGTTTGCGATACCCCGCCTGTGCGGCGAAGCGAATGCATTCGCTCACAAGCCGCCGGCCGATCCCGCATCCGCGGGCCTCGGGCTCCACGTACAACAGCCGCAGCTTCGCCACGGTCCGCGACTGCCGAACGCAAAATACCGAGCCGACGATCTCGGCGTCGCGCTCGGCGAGCCAGCACCGTTCTCGTTTGGGATCCAGCCGCTGGACGAAGTGGGCCGCGATCTCGGCGACCAGCGCCTCGAACGCTTGGTCATACCCGAACTCTTGAGCGTACAGGACGCCGTGCCGATGGATCACCCAGCCGATATCGCCCGGTTGGGGGGCGCGGAGCGCGTAGGGTAGCGGTCCCTGGCGGACGGCGCCGAGCAGCCGCTCGATCGTCTCCATGGAGCGGGTGAGCCGGGCGCGTTGGGCGGTCGCCAGGGGGTGGAGGAGGGCGGCGACTTCGGCCTGGGATCGGGCGTCGAGGGGGGCAAACACGCGGCGCCCAGCCGCCGTGAGGGCGAGGTGATTGCGGCGCTCATCGATTGCGGAGCGCGTGCGGACGAGATAGCCACGGTGCTCGAAGCCCCGCAGGATGCGGCTCAAGTAGCCCGCATCCAGTCCGAGGTCGCGGGCGAGCTCCGCGGCCGTCGGTTCGCTGCGGTGCGCGAGCTCATAGAGGACGCGTACCTGGGTGAGAGAAAAGTGGCTCTGATAGGCGCGCTCCTGCAGGACCCCGATCGTCCGGGTGTAGAAACGATTGAAGCGCCGCACCGCCGCCACGCGCCGCTCGAGCTCCGGCTGGCCCATGCGACCAATGTCTCGCTTATAGTTGACTCCGTCAAGTATCGAGAGGGCTCGCCGCGTGGCTGCAGCGGGGCGTCGAGCGACCTTAGATTTCTCCCGAGGCGATGAGCGACTCAGCGAGCCGACCACCGAAGAAGGCCATCACCCCCGGGGCCTGGCAGGAGGCGCGGGGCCTCATCTACGCCCACCGCAGCCGCCTGGCTCTCGGGCTCGCCCTCCTGCTCGTCAACCGCCTGGCCGGGTTAGTGCTCCCCTCCTCGTCGAAGTGGATCATTGACCGCGTGGTCAACCAACGCCACGTCGAGCTCCTGCTCCCGCTCGCGCTCGTCGCCGGGGGTGCCACACTGCTGCAAGCGGTTACCGGGTTCGCCCTGTCGCTGGTGCTCGGTGTGGCCGCCCAGCGCGCGATCACCGACATGCGGCGCGCCGTGCAGGCATACGTGCTCCGGCTGCCCGTCAGCTACTTCGATTCGACGAAGACGGGGATCCTCATCTCCCGCATCATGACGGATGCTGAGGGGATTCGGAACCTCGTCGGGACGGGTCTCGTCCAGCTCGTGGGCGGGCTTCTGACCGCGGCGCTCGCGCTCGGCGTGTTGTTCTACTTGAACTGGCGCCTGACGGTGTTCGCGATCCTCATCCTCGCCTGCTTCGGCGGCGGTATGGCCTACGCGTTCACGAAGCTCCGACCACTCTTCCGGGACCGCGGGAAGATCAACGCCGAGGTCACGGGTCGATTGGGCGAGACGCTCGGCGGCATCCGCATCGTCAAAGCGTACCGGGCGGAGCGCGGCGAGCGGCTGGTGTTCACACGCGGGGCGAACGCCCTGTTCCGGAACATCGCCACGACGATGACGGGCATCTCGAGCGTGGGCGCCTTCGCCACACTCATCATCGGCGCCATCGGCATCCTGATGATCCTCGAGGGCGGCCACGCGATGCTGTCGAACGCGATGACGGTCGGCGATTTCTTCATGTACGGCGTGTTCATCGGCCTCGTCGCGCTGCCGCTCATCAACATCGCGTCCATCGGTACGCAGATCACCGAGGCGTTCGCCGGCTTGGATCGCATCCGAGAGATTCGGCGGTTGACGACCGAGGACGCCGAAGACGGAGCGCGCCCGCCGCTCGGTGAAGTGCGCGGCGAGGTGCGGTTCGAAGACGTGAGCTTCGAATACGTCCCGGGGGCGGAGGTCTTGACGCACGTGTCCTTCCACGCGCCAGCCGGCTCGACGACGGCTCTCGTCGGCTCGTCCGGCGCCGGGAAGAGCACCCTGATCAGCCTCGTGCTGACGTTCAACCGACCGAAGACGGGGCGCATCCTGGTGGACGGTCACGATCTCGCCGATGTGCGGCTCGCCGACTACCGGGGGCAGCTCGGGGTCGTGCTGCAGGACAACTTCCTCTTCGACGGCACTATCGCCGAGAACATCGCCTTCGCGAAACCGCATGCGACGCGCGCTGAGATCGAACAGGCGGCGCGGATCGCACATTGCGACGATTTCGTGCGCCGCTTCGAGAAGCGCTACGACACCGTCGTGGGGGAACGCGGCGTGAAGCTCTCGGGGGGCGAGCGCCAGCGCGTCTCGATCGCTCGCGCGATCCTCGCCGACCCCCGTATCCTGATCCTCGACGAGGCGACCTCGAGTCTCGATTCCGAGAGCGAGGCCGCGATCCAGGATGGGCTCCGGAGCCTACGGCACGGCCGGACGACGTTCGTCATCGCCCACCGGCTCTCGACCATCCGGAGCGCCGACCAAATCCTCGTGTTGGAGGGCGGGGCTATCGTGGAGCGCGGGACCCACGGCGAGCTGCTCGCGCGGCAGGGCCGCTACCGTCAGCTCTACGACAAGCAGTACCACTTCGAGCAGGACCTGTTCGTCAACCCGGGAGAAGACTTCACACCCGAGCCCGACGCGCCGATCGCCGCCCCGCCCCTCACCCCGCCGACGCGCTTGTAGGCCTGACGCCGGGGAGTCACCCGGGGTCGTCGCGGACGCGCCCGGAGCGTCCGCACGGCCGCGTGATTGCTCTGGCGCGGGCGACCGGTGGCCCGTACACTCCCGCATGGCTCTCATCGACAGTAACCACGGGCGCGCGGCGCTCGTGATCCTGCTCCTCGGCGCGGCCTTGATCATCGCCCTCGCGCCGTACGCGAGCGGACTCCTCGGCATTCCGGTCCTGTATGCGATCTTCGTGCCCGCGCACGAATGGCTCTCGATCCGAGCGCAACCCAAGCTGGCGGCCGCACTGGTCGTCTCCCTGGCGCTGTTCCTCCTCGTGGTACCTGGCGTGTCCTTCGCCGGCCTCGTGGTGGGCCAAGCCCAGGAAATCGCCGGGGGCGTGATCCGGAGCCCGATGCTCGCGCGATTGAAGGAACTACGCCTCGGGAGCTTCGAGCTCGGGCCACGTCTCGCGGACTTGGGCAGCAGTCTCGTGTCCTGGGTCGGGTCGTCCGCGTTCGGGCTGGTGGGGACCGCGACCCGGCTCGCCTTGAATCTCACGATTGCGCTCTTCGGGCTGTTCTACTTGCTGCTGCGCCCGCACGAAACCTGGCAGGCGGTCCAGCCCTACATCCCGTTCTCTGCGAAGAACACGGAGAAGCTGCGACAGCGGTTTCGCGACGTGACGACGTCGACGATCATCGGCACCGGACTCACGGCCGCGATTCAGGGGACGTTGATCGGGTTGGGCTTCTGGATGACGGGGCTCTCGCACGCGGTGTTCTGGGGCGTGGTCACGATGGTGTTCGCGATCCTTCCGGTGGTGGGCAGCGGCCTGGTCTGGATTCCCGGCGCGCTCGTGCTGATCCTCGACCACCGGGCGGGTCCCGGTGTTCTGCTCGCGTTGTGGGGCGCGGTGGTCGTGGGAAACGCGGACTACGTCGTGCGGCCAATGGTGTTCCGGCGCTGGGCCAACATTCATCCGCTTGTCACGTTGCTCGGCGCGCTCGCCGGCGTTCCCTATTTCGGCATCCTCGGCCTCTTGATCGGGCCGCTCGGCCTCTCGTACTTCTTCGAGCTGGTCAAGATGTACCGCGAGGAGTACCTCGAGTAGGGCCAGTCGATCCGGCCGGCGCGCACTCTCAGCGCTTCGCCTCGAGCGCGAGGGCCACGCCGTTCGTCCACCCGAAGCCGTCCTGGGTCGGGTATTCCCCGCCCCCGGCCCGTCGCGTGAGGTCCAAGACATCGTACTTCTCGGTCATCTTGCCGGTGGCTTGATACGTGCGCCGGTTGAGCGCGAGCCAGCGACCGGCCGCCGAGTCCGCGAGGTCCTGGCGGCCGTAGCGGCGCACTCCCTCGATCGCAAGCCATTCGAGCGGGGGCCATCCGTTGGGGGCGTCCCACTGTTGTCCCGAGGCGATGAGGGTGGTGACAAACCCCCCGGGCTTGAGGAAGTCCCGCTCGAGCCGCGCCGCCACGGCCCGGCCCTGTTCCCCGGTCGCAAGGCCGAAATACAAGGGCGCCGCGGCAGCGAGGGTGGGGCGATCCGTGACGCGCGCTCCGCTCCGCCACCGGACGTCGTAGAAGAACCCATCGCCCGGGTCGTAAGCGAGTGCCGAGAGGGTTCGCCGACGCGTCTCGGCGAGCGCGGCGAACCGTTGCGCGACGGCTTCGTCCCCTGCCCGAGCGCGGAGGCGCCGCAGCGCCGCGATCAGCTGCTCCGCGTGATAGAGGAGGCAATTCAGGTCGACGGGGACCAAGTCCGTGGTCTCGAGGGTGCGCAGGTCGTGCGGGTCGCGCATCCAACGGCTTGAGAAGTCCCAGCCGCTCTCAGCCGTGGCCCGGACATTCCGATAGAACGCCTCGCGCGCTTCCGCCGGAAGCGTCGCGGCGAGCTCGTAGTCCGGACGATACGACTCGGGTCGCGGGTCGACGGGCGTTCGGTCGTCCCAGTAGCGATTGAGCACGGACCCGTCGCCGAACCGCACCACCCGCCGGTACGCGGTCCCCGGGGCCGTGCGCTCGGCTCCGTCCATCCAGAAGGCGTGCTCCGCTTCCAAGCCGTCCAGGTACGGGAGCACCGCGGCGGTGTCCGTCGCCCGCGCGTAGAGCCCGAGCATGGCCGCGAAGAATGGTGGCTGGCTGCGGCTGAGATAATAGGTGCGGTTGCCGTTCGGAATGTGGCCGATGGTGCGAGCCAATGAAGCAAAATTCTCGAGCATGCTCCGGACCAAGTCCGTCCGACCGCTGGCCACGAGCCCGAGCATGGTGAAGTAGGAGTCCCAGTAATACACCTCTCGGAAGCGGCCGCCGGGGACGACGTACGGCTGGGGAAGGGGGATGAGCGAGGAGCGCGGGTCCGGGGGGCCAGCGACCGGAGTGCGTGTCAAGATGGGCCACAGGCTGCGGATGTGCGCCTCCATGCTCTGGGACGGATCGGTGCGGAACACGTCCCCGCCCGTCTCCGGCAGCGCGAAGGAGCGCTGCACGAACGCCTGCAGGCTGAAACCCGGCTCCCGCCGCGCGCGCCCGTAGCGGCGGACGATCTCGGCCGGCGCGACGAGGGGCCTGGCATCGACGAACGTCTTCGAGTCCGGAAACATCCCCGACAGCTGGACGTCGTGGAACAGCGCTCCCAGGTCGCGCGAGGGGTCGTAGTAGCCCTGGCTGGCGGGCCGCTCGAGGGACGCGGAGCCACCCTGCGCCATACCGACCCGGCAGACAGCCGCGAGTGCCGCCGCTGCGACGATCAGGCGAAAATGATCCACAGGACCCCGATCGTAGCCACGAGCACGACGGAGAGCACAATGTTCAGGCGACGCGGGCCCACTGGCACCGGCACCGCGGCCACGTCTGGCGCCCCTATGGTGAGCCCGGCCGTCTGGGCCGGCGCGGGGGCGGCGGTGAGGAGGCTCACGACGATGAGCAAACCCGAGCACAGAACGAAGAGCAGGGCTGCGAAGTGGAGGAAGTTAACCCCCGCGAGCCAGGCCCAGAACGTGCCGCTCGGCAGGTGCGACTTCGCGAGCTCGAGTACGAGCCGGGTCGTCCCGATCACAAGCCCGGTCCACAGGGCCGTCAGCGCGCCCGTGCCGTTCAGCCGGGGGTACAGGACCCCGAGGAGGAAGCAGGCGGCGATGGGCGGCGCGATGTAGGCCTGGACGCTCTGTAAGTAGATGTAGAGCTGGGGCGAGATGTACTTCATAAAGGGAATCCAGAGGAGCCCGAGCCCGACAAGCACGACTGTAGTCACCCGTCCCACGGCGACGAGTCGTGCCTCGCTCGCCTGCGGACGCAGCTTCCGATACACGTCCCAGGTAAGGAGCGTCGAGCAGGAGTTGAATGCCGACGCGAGCGAGCTCATCAGGGCCGCGAGCATACCGGCGAGGACGAGTCCCTTGAAGCCCGCCGGGAGCAGACGCGTGACGAGTGTCGGGTAGGCTGCGTCGGCCGAGCCGGCGCGGATTTCCGGATACAGCGCCGCGGCGACGATCCCTGGCAGCACGAAGATGAAGACCGGCAGGATCTTCAGGAATCCCGCGAAGATCGACCCTGTGCGGGCCTCGCTCACGTTCCGTGCGGCGAGCACGCGTTGTACGATGTGCTGGTCGGTGCACCAGTACCACACCCCGAGGATCGGGGCTCCGAACACGATGCCCGTCCAGGGGAAGTCCGGGTGATTGATCGGCTTCCACATCGAAAAGAAGTCCGGCGGCACGCGCGCCTCGAGCCCGCTCCAGCCGCCGGCCGCGTGCAGGCCGAGGACCGCGAGCGTCGCCGAACCGACGATGAGGACGACCGCCTGCATCACCTCCGTGTAGATCACGGCGCGCAGGCCGCCGAGGATCGTGTAGAGGCCCGTGATGACGATGAGCACGCCCGCGCTCGTCCACATGTCGAGCCCCGTGACCGCCCGCATGACGACGCCGCCGGCGAAGAGCGTGACGCTGATCTTCGTGAGCACGTATCCGATGACCGAGACCCAGGTGAAGTAGGCACGCGCCGCCGGGTTGTAGCGGCGCTCCAGGAACTCGGGCATGGTGTACACGCCGCTCTTGAGATAGAACGGTACAAACAGCCAGCCGAGGAGGAGGAGGATCAGGCACGCGAGCCACTCGAAATGCCCCACGGCGAGTCCGCTCGCCGCGCCGGTTCCGGCGAGGCCGACGAGGTGCTCACTCCCGATATTCGATGCGAAGAGGCTCGCTCCCACCGCGAACCAGCCGACGTCACGGCTCGCGAGAAAATAGTCTGCGCTGACGTTCTTCTCGCGGCGGGCGGCCCACACGCTGATGCCGAGCAGGATGAGGAAGTACCCGGCGATCACCACCAGATCGAGGAGCGGAATGTTGGTCATGGTCAGGGGGAGTGAAGGTTCGCGAGGAGGTACTGCACGGAGAGATCCGTGAGACTCCACAGTTGGACGTCGGAGCTGCTCCCGTAGCGCATGGGGACGAGTCGACCCTCGTCGATGCGGTGGCTCCAGAGTTCGGCATGCCGTAGTCCCGAGCGTTCGACGGCTGTCGTGACGCGTTCTAGGGCGGCGCGGAACGGGGTCACGTCGGCGCCGCTCGGTGTTGCTGCGACCTGCGACGCCAAGCCGGCGAGCAGGATGTTGACGTCTCGTCCCCACACGACTGTGGGGCCATGGTAGGGGTCCCGCCGGAAGGACGCCCAGACTTCGGGCGCGGCGTACGAGTCGTTGGCGGTGACCGGGCCGACGTCGTCGACCAGCAGACCGACAGGGTACGGCGTCGTGATTGGGGCGATGAGTGCCTGCACCCGGTCGAGCGGCATCACCTCAAGGAGCAGCGACATGGCGGGGTCGGTGTTGATGATCGGCACCGGTTGTCCCTCGGCATCGAGGGACACTGCGAGGAATCGCACCGTGTCCTTCGGGAGCCCCGCGCGCTCAAGCACACCTGTCCAGTATTGCCGTTCGGGGGCGGGCAACGAGGCTTGCCAAGTCGTCACCCGCGCCGCGACCTCGGTGGGGGCGAGGGAGACGGCAAAATGCCGCACAGCGCCCTGCCACGTCGCGACCGCTCGCGCGAGGGTCGCGCGATCGCGCGCGTAGGTGGCGAGCGGGTCCGCGGGGAGACGCGGTGACAACCCGAGGGCTTTGAGCGCATCGAGAATCGTCCCCACCGCCTGGAGCGCGTGCGGCACCCAGATCACGTTGACGTCCATGGCGAAGCGCCCGCCCCCGTACCCCGCGCGGCTGTCACGCCAGCTTGCCGAGATCCAGTGCCCATCCGGGTCGCGGGGGAAGCTGACTAGGTTGGTGGCGATGGGCAGGCGGGTGTACGGCTCTGCCTGGCGGGTCACGAACTCCAGGTTGGCGATGAGGCGGGCAAGCCGATGTTCCGCGTTGAGAAATCGTCGTTTGCGATCGGCCCCCACGGCCGGATCGGCGAGATAACTCGCGACGACCACCGGCAGCTGAAAGTCGTCATCGATCATGATGTAGTTCTCGCGCGTGGCGTCGAGGCGCTCGAGCACGGCGCGGGCGCGCGCGACCTCGCCGCGCGCCACCAACTGGTTATACGCCGCCGCGTTCTCGCGGATCGCTTGGCCCCCGAGCGCCTCCTCGTGGCTGACGTCGCCGTCATCCGACAGCTTTCGAAGGGCGCTGGCAATCACGTGCTCGGGCATGGTGGGGGCCCACACCGGTCGCATCAACACGGCCGTCATGAGCATATCGCGCCCGAAGTACGTCGCGAAATTCGGCAACCCCGCCATGAGCTTCTCGCCGTAGCAGAGCAACTCCATGCCGCGCACTTCGCGCTCGAGTCGGCGAAACCGCTCACGGTGAGCCGTGTCGGCCTGGACGGCAGCGTAGAAGCGGCGGAAGGCACCGTTGAAGATGTCCGCCCGCGTGAGAGGGGTGAGCGCTGGGGCGTCGGTGCTCACGCCCACGCGGAGGTGCAACGGTCCCCCGGTGGGGCGGCGGATGAGTACGGTGGCTCCCGCTAGCGTCGCTACCGTCTCTCGAGCGTCCGTGCTGAGCGTGAGCGTCAGGTGATTCTTGGCGTCGAAGCTCACCTGGTCGACGCGCACGGCCCACCCCGTGCCACTTCGCCCCACCGTGACACGAGGAACGAGGCGCGCACGCAGGGCGTCGAGCGCCGGGGCGCGAAGCAGCGCCAGGTGACGCCCGCGCTCGGCGCCGTCCAGGCCCGCCACGTGGGCGATGAGCTCTGAGAGTTCAAGCTCTGGGAACGCAGGCGTGTCGAGCGGCAGCGAGTCACGGCCAGCGTACTGAAAGTCCCGCTCGACGCGCATGGAGCCGAGGAGGAAGAGGCCGATTCTCACGGAAGCGGGGGCGTCGAGGGTGTAGGAGACCGATCGCATTTGGTGAGACGTGCCGACCACCGCCTCGGCTGAGCCCCAGGCGAGCCGGGCGGGTCTGTCGGCCGAGTCTCGGACGGTAAAGGCCACGCTCTCGTCGGCGGCATCGGCCCAGAGGTGGACCACGCGGCCGGTGTTCGCCTTGAGGTAGGCCTGGAACGCGTTGCCGTTTGCATCGCGGTAGACACGAGTCTCGTAGCCCGCATACGCGGCCGGCGCGTCGAGGCCAGGCTCAGGGAACGCGAGATAGGGCGGCACCGTGTCGGTGTGACCGGCCGCCTGGGCCGCGAGGAGGAACGCGAGGGGGCTCATGCGCGGCGGGAATCGTACGGCGTGCCCGAGTGTTCCGCCACCCGTGTGCCTCTTGACGTGCCTCTCCTGCGCGGCCATTTCTAGCGGCCCCCTGAGGGGAGGGAGCGTGGACAACCCCGGTGGCCGGTACGGCGCCTTCGCGCGCCGAGTCGCGGAGGGCGTCTTGGCGACGTCCGGCCATACCACGACCGAGCTCCGACAGGCGATCGCCGCCCGGGCGGCACGGCTGGGCGGCGGACTCCGCCTCGCGAGCCACCAGCCGATGGACAACGGCGTCTCCGCAGGACTCACCGCATACATCGACAACGTCGCCCGCCACGCCTATAGGGTGACCGACGCGGACGTGGCAGCGCTCAAGCGCGCGGGCCACTCGGACGACGTCCTGTTCGAGGTGACGGTCGCCGCAGCGCTCGGCGCGGCCCTAGGCCGGCTCGAGCGTGGGCTCGCCACGCTCAACGGTGCAGAGCCCGCCTAATGCGTCTCCCAGCCGTAGAGCACGGTCACCGTCTGCCCGAGCGGCTCAAGCTCCTGCTGATCCGGCTCGTGAGTGCGCGCCGCGTGCCGGATATCGTGGAGACCCTGCTCTACCGGCCTGAGTTCTTTGGTCGTGCGGCATGCGAGTGGACGCAGGCGGTGATGCGGGGGCCATCGCCTTGGAGCGTCGGCGAGCGGGAGCTGTTCGCGGCGTTCACGTCTCGCCTGAACCAATGTCCCTTCTGAACGAACGCCCACGGCGCGGTCGCGTCGATCGCCTTGAAGGATGAACACCTGGTGGCGGCGGTCCTCGCAGATTGGCGCACCGCTCCGCTCGACCCGAAGCTCCGCGCGACGCTCGGGTTTCTCGAGCAGTTGACGCTCGCTCCGACGGACGTGACCCCCCAGGATCTCGCGCCACTCCGTGCCGCGGGTATCACTGACGAGGCGATCGAGAACGCGATCAACGTGTGCGTCCTCTTCAACGTCTACGATCGGCTCGCCGATGCCTTCAGCTTCTACCTCCCGGGCCCCGACGGGCACCGAGCGGGGGGACGTGCCCTCCTGAAGCGCGGCTATTTGCTCTGACAGGTACGCCCAAGGCTCGGCTGGAAGATCTGCAGTCG
>DATLKW010000208.1:0-3683 GCA_035538175.1 Gemmatimonadales bacterium
GGCGACCCTCCCCGCCGGCGACCACACGCTCGTCCTGGGCGAGGTGGTCGAGGCGGGCGTGGAACACGCCGACGGCGCCCCCCTCACCCTTCAGGCGGCAGGCCTCACGTATCCGAGCTAGCCGTTCCGGCGCAGGGCCCCGGTCCTACGGTCGCTCGAAGACGATTTTCCCGCCCACGATGGTCGCGCGCACGCGCGCGGCCGCGAGCGACTCGGCTGGCATGGTAAAAAGGTTGCGGTCGAGCACCACGACGTCAGCGTCGTAGCCGGGCGCGAGCGCGCCGCGCGTGTGCTCGTCGAAGGTCGCGAAGGCGTTGCCGGCGGTGTACGCGCGCAAGGCCTCCGCCACGGACGTCTTCTGGTCCGGCACCCACCCGTTCGGATTCTTCCCGTCGAGCGTTCGACGCGTCACCGCCGCGTAGACGCCGAGCAGCGGATCCAAGGGCGCCACGGTCCAGTCGGAGCCGAACGCGAGCGTCGCCCCCGTGCCGAGCAGCGCCCGGAAGGCATAGGTGGTCCGGATCCGCTCAGGCCCGATCCGGTGCTCGACCCAGCGGCCGTCGTCGATCGCATGGTACGGCTGCATGGACGCGACGACCCCGAGTCGCCCGAACAGCGGAATGTCTGCGGGGCGTAGGTGCTGGGCGTGCTCGATCCGGAAGCGGCGGTCGCGCGGTCCGTGCGCCCGCGCGACGCTGTCGTAGATCCCGAGCACGATGGCATTCGCCCGGTCGCCGATGGCGTGGATCGCGATCTGGAGGCCGGCCGAGTCGGCGCCGCCAATCCAAGCGCGCATCTCCGTCTCGGGGTGCTGCAGCAGGCCGCGATAGCCGGCCGAGTCGCTGTAGGGCTCGAAGAAAGCGGCGGTGCGCGATCCCGCCGACCCGTCCATGAAGCCCTTCACC
Source organism: Gemmatimonadales bacterium (assembly GCA_035538175.1). Classification (GTDB taxonomy): domain Bacteria; phylum Gemmatimonadota; class Gemmatimonadetes; order Gemmatimonadales; family GWC2-71-9; genus AG41. The sequence goes on from DATLKW010000208.1 coordinate 906, forward strand.
CCGCCGATCTTCACCCACTCATCGCCCCGGCCCCGCAGCCGCACCGTATCGGCCACGGCGCGCCAACCCTCGATCAGGGGGTAGACCGCCACCCGCATCGTCAGCCGACCGGCGCGCTCGAGGCGTTGATAGCTTGCCAGGTCGGCCCATGAGGCCGACATGTGCGCCGTGGCGGTGACGCCGAGGGATTCGGCATGCGCCAACGCGCGGGCCAGCGCCGAATCCCGTCGCTCCGGCGAGGGCTCCGGCACGACCCGGCCGACCACGTCGAGCGCCCGGTCCTTGAAGATCCCGATGGGCTCCCCCGTGCGCGCGTCGCGCGGGATCTCGCCCCCGGGCGGCGTGGGAGTGTTCTTCGTGACGCCCGCGGCGCGCAGGGCGGCCGCGTTGGCGAGCGCCTCGTGGCCATCGAGCCGGTTCACGAACACCGGATTGTCGGGCGTCACCGAGTCGATCCACTCGTGGTGTGGCAGGGGCTGCCCCGGCCACAGCGTGTGGTCCCAGTCCCCGCCGAGAATCCATTCCCCGCGCTGTCGTGTGGCGGCGAACTCCTTGATCCGGCGGATGAACTCCTGGGGCGTGGCGGCGGTCCGAAGATCCACGGACGCGAGCTGGAACCCGCCATCCACGAAGTGGGTGTGGCCGTCCGTGAAGCCGGGTAGCACGAGACCGCCGCCAGCGCGCACGACCCGGGTCCCGGACCCCACGTAGCGCGCGACGTCGGCCGAGTCGCCGACGGCGAGAATCTTGCCGCCGCCGATCGCTACGGACGCCGGCCTCGGTGCTCCGCTCGTGAGACCGGTCCACACGGTGCCGCCGGTCACGACCACATCGGCCGTGCGGCCGCAGGCCGCAAGCGACACACACAGTACGGCTCGGGTGATGGAGCACCGGGTCACGAGGGTTGCCTCAACGGAGTTTGGTGACGCGACGGATGGTCTCGAGCGCGGCGAGCGGATCGGTGCCCCCGGCTTTCTCCCCGCGGGTCTCTGCCGCGCCTCCGGCGCTCGCCAGCCCGTCGCGGATATCGAGCAGGACTTCGAGCAAGAGCTGCTCGCGCTGGTAGGCCGCATCGAGATCGGCCATGCGGGCCGCGTCCCCCACGGTTTTGGCGCGTTCGTAGGCCTCGCGGTAGATGGCTTCGAGATTCTCGAGGATCCGTTCGCGAGGGCGTGCCATGGCGCAAAACATACCACACCCACTGGTCGGCGCGAGCACGACGGCGCCGGTCGCCGGATGGCCTACGCGAGCGGTCGCAGCACCAGGCCGCTCGGCACCTTCGGGACGAAGTAGGTCGACTTGGGAGGCATCACCTCGCCGGCGTCCGCGACCGCGAACACGTCCTGCACTTTTGTCGGATTGAGGAGGACCGCCGCGCCCGCCCCGCCGTTCCGCACCGCGGCGAACGCCGCCCGCGGGTCAGGAGTGTAGGCAAGGGACGGCGTCGTGGACGACCCCCCCAACAGAGCCCGGACGACGAGCACCTCGATGCGGGCGACGTCGAGGGCGCGAATCCTGGGCGAGGCGTCGAGTCCCGGGATTCCGGCGAGCGCCGCATCGGGATTGAGGACCAGGGAGACGTCGTACGCGTCTGGGAAGGCCACGATGCACGCGGTCCCCCTGCCGCCGAGCTCCGCGAGCCGCTCGACGCGATCCATGCACGGCGCTACGCGCCCCACGTCGAACCAGGGGCGCCAGCCCACCACGAGCGTCGCAGGGTCGAGCCCGGCGGCGAACACGATCCGGTGCGTCGGCAGGATCGTCAACCCCGGATCGCCGGCGGACACGATGAAAGCGAGTACCCGATCCGCGCCCGGCGCCTCGCCGGCGTAGGCGACCGCGGTTTCGTAGCGATGGTGTCCGTCCGCGATATAGAGCTGGGCGCGCCCGGCCAAGCGAGCGAGCTCGGCAGCCGGGGGGCCCGACACGACCCACAGCCTGATCCCTACGTCGTCGAGCACGGCCCGCACGGTGGGCACCCCGGCGGCCGCCTGCCCGAGCGCACGCGTGAGAGCGCGATCCGGATCGGGGGCAAGGAGGAAGATCGATTCGAGGTTCGTCCGCGTGGCCCGCAATAGCGCCAGGCGATCGGCCTTCGGCCCCGCGTGCGTCTGCTCGTGTGGGCGCACGCGCCGGGTGGTGAACGGTTCTGCGCGCACGGCGGCGAACATCCCTAGGCGCGTGCGCCGCTCCCCCGAAGGGAGGGCGTAGTCCTGAGCAACGACGTAGACCGCGTCCGCGGGATCGGAGCGCACGACCCCCGCCCCGCGCCAGCTCGAAAGGAGCGTCGCGGCGTGGGCGTAGCGATCGCCACCGCTCGCGGCTTCCGGCAGGATGAGATGGACGATGTTGCGGGAGTCCCGCGCGGCGTAGCGCGCCCGCTCTTCCGGACCGATCACGTCGTAGGGAGGAGCCGCCAGCGCGCTTAGCTCGGTCGTGGCGTAGCGCTCGCCGCGAAATGGCACGACCAGCGGCGGTAGGTCGGCGCTCACGATGCCCCGGAGTCTCCCGTGTGGTTGCGCGAAAGCCCAGCGGCGGTGGATCGCTGGATCGGCAAATATACGGAATGGCGCGAGGGGCCGGCAGCGTGAGCAGGTTGTAGGCGCCTGAATCGTCGCTATGAGCTCGATTCCCACTAGCAAGTCGGCGTTAGAGCCGGTAGGAACCGGTGTACACCGATACAGTTCCCCGGTAATTCCCTGGTTGGCGGGCGTGCTCGTCTGATTCGGTTTTTGGGACCGGTCTCACCCCTCCGAAACTCGGGTCTTGACACCGGCG
>DATLKW010000209.1:0-2469 GCA_035538175.1 Gemmatimonadales bacterium
TGCCACGCCTCACGCTGGAAGTCGGGCCGCGGGTGCTCGGCGAGGGGGGTGGACACCCCGGAGGGCGCCTGGCAGCGAAGCACGACCGACGGCTTCGCGGCCGCGACCAGCGCCGCGATGGCAAGAACCCGCGCCGGCCTCAGGTGCTCGCGCCTCGTCGGTGCGGCGCGGCTAAATGTTCCCAAGCTTCAGCCGGTCGACCGCGTGGTCGCAGGCGCGCGCCGTGAGGGCCATATACGTGATCGACGGGTTCACGCACGAGGTGCTGGCCATGCACGCCCCGTCCGTGACGAACAGGTTCGGCACGTCGTGCGCTTGATTGAACCCGTTCAGCACCGAGGTCTTCGGGTCGCGCCCCATGCGCGCGGTGCCCATCTCGTGGATCGCGAGCCCGGGCTCCGCCCCCAGGCCACCGTCGGGGCGGTAGCCGTCGTAGGTGCCGACGTTCTTGCACCCCGCCGCTTCGAGCATCTCGGCCGCCGAGGCCGCCATATCCTTGCGCATGGCGAGCTCGTTGTCGCCCCACGTGCAGTGGATCCGCAAGAGAGGAATCCCGAACCCGTCGGTCTCGTCGGCGAGCTCCGCGTAGTTGTCGACGCGCGGCAGACACTCGCCGAAGCCCGTCATCCCCATCGACCAGGTGCCCGGGTCGCGCAGGGAGCGCTTGAGCTCCGCGCCGAACCCGCGCCCGCCCGCCCCACGTCCCCACCCCTGTCGGCCCGCGCCTCCCTGATAGCCGAACCCGCGCACGTAGTCGCGGCGCGAGGCGTCGTCCCCCAGGTTGCGGAAGCGCGGAATGTAGATCCCGTTCGGGCGGTTGCCCTCGTAGTAGTGGTCCAAGAGACCTTCGATCTGCCCGAACGCCCCGACGATGAAGTGATGGTCCATCAGATAGCGGCCGAGCACGCCGCTTGAATTCGCGAGCCCGGTCGGGAAGCGGGCCGACTTGGAATTGAGCAGCACGCGCGTCGTAGCGAGCGTCGAGGCGCACAGGAACACCACGCGGGCGGTGTAGTCACGCGCCACCTTGGTGAGCGTGTCCACCACCCGAACGCCGGTGACGCGATTCGTGTTCGCATCGTACAGCACCGAGTGCACGAGGGAGTTGGGCTGGATCGTGAGTCGCCCCGTGGCCCGCGCAGCGGGCAACGTGGACGATTGACTGGAGAAATACGATCCCGTCGAGCAGCCGCGCTCACACGGTCCGCAGTAGTGACAGGCGAGCCGACCGTTGAGGTTCTCCGTGAGGATCGCGACCCGCCCGATCGTCACATGGCGGCCAGGGAAGGCGCGCTCGACCCCCGCTTTTACAAACTTCTCGCCGGCATTCAGCTCCATAGGACGCTGGAACTCACCATCCGGGAGCTGCGGAAGGCCCAGCTTTTCGCCGCTCACCCCGATGAACCGCTCCACGTAGCTGTACCAGGGCGCGATGTCAGCGTAACGGATCGGCCAATCCACGCCGTGGCCATCCCGCAGATTCGCCTCAAAGTCCAAGTCACTCCAGCGATAGACCTGCCGACCCCAGATCAGCGACTTCCCGCCGACTTGATCGCCCTGGATCCACGTAAAGGGCTGCGCTTCGATGTACGGGTGCTTGCGGTCGTTCACAAAGAACTGCTTGCATGCCTCTTGGAACTGGAACGTCCGCGCCTGGATTGGAAAGTCCTCGGTGCCCTTCGTCCCGGGCGACAGCCGGGCATTGCGGAGGGGGAATTCCCACGTGGGCTTGTGCTCGGTGATGTAGTCCTTGCGGTGCACGACGTCGCGACCCCGTTCGATCACGAGCGTGCGTAGCCCCTTCTCCGTCAGTTCCTTCGCCGCCCACCCGCCCGTGATCCCGGAGCCGACGACGATGGCGTCGTAGTCGTAGGAGTTCATGCCCAGGCCCTCCCGACTGTGCTGTAGGGAATGTCGCCCCGATAGGCGCCGAAGGGGCTCACGTGCAACTCCTGCGTCGCACCGATCTGCGAGGTGTAGTAGCCGACCACGGTCACCTCTTTCAGCCGGTGGAAGAACCACCCCTCGGGCGGCGGCGCACCGCGTGGCTCCGCGGGATATGCTTCCTCGTCCATGACGGTGAGCAGCGCGCGCTGTTGGTCGGGCGTGCACTCGAGGAACGTCTTGCCGTACCGGGCGCGCGTGCGCGCGTCGACGTCCGCGAGCCCCGCGAGAAACCGGTCCCGCTCAGGGACGGGATAGTGATCGGTGAGCAGCGTATCGACGAAGACCTGCACCTGCGCCGCCCGCGCTCCGGGGGTGTCGGTCGCGGGGATGATGTGCTCGGCGAGCACGGCGACCTGCTCGAGCTGGCTCGGACTCAACGTGCGCGGCGCCCACCCTTCCGGGACCGTCCACGAGCCTCGCGTGACGACATCGAGCGCGCCGGCCAGCGTGGGCGCCGAGATCGCCCCGCCTAACACGATCGCTACACGGGTCAGTGCTTCGCGTCGCGTGATCTCGTTGTGC
>DATLKW010000210.1:0-1604 GCA_035538175.1 Gemmatimonadales bacterium
CAGGCGGGCCAGCGTGAGCGGCCCTTGTTCCGGCGGCGCGGAGGCCGGCGCGCGAGCGGGGGCCGGCGCCGCCGGGTCGCGGAGCAGCGGGATGGGGTTCGCCCCGGTGACCTCGCCGCTCCCCGTTCCGCTCGGCCCGAGCGCCGCGATGACGGCCTGGAGCTCCACCGTGCGACTCATCATCGCCCACCGTAAGAGGAGCAGCTCGACGGCGAGGCGGGCGTTTCCACTGGTGCGCAGTTGCGGCTCGAGTTCGGTGAGGATGGCGAGGAGGCGCACCACATCGGGCGCGGGAAGCATGGGGCGGAAGCGCTCGACGAGAGCGCCGAGCGCTTCGGTGAGGCCTTCCGGCTTGCCGCCGAGGTTGGCGAGGAGCACGGCGCGGAGCACCTCCCACGCCCCCGCGACAAATTCACCCAGGTCCGCGCCCCCGTCCACGAGTCGCTCTACCAGGGGGAACACCCCTTGCGGGTGGCGCTCGGCCACGACGCGCAGGACCTCGCCGTACACGTCGTCGGGGATCAGGCCCAGCACCTCGCGCACCCGGTCGGCCGTCACCGAGCCATCGCCGAACGATGCCACTTGGTCGAGAATCGACAGCGCATCCCGCATGCCGCCGTCCGCACTCTTGGCGATCAGGTGGAAGGCGTCGTCCGTCGCCGCCAGGCCTTCGGCGGCGCTCACCTGGCGCAGCCGCTCCACGATGGCGCGGGGACCGATGCGTCGGAAGTCGAAGCGTTGCAACCGGGACAGGATCGGCGTCGCGCTTTGGGCGATCTTGTGCGGCTCGGTGGTCGCGAAGACGAACACGACGCTGGGCGGCGGCTCTTCGAGAATCTTCAGGAGCGCATTCCACGCCTCGCGCGTCAGCATGTGCGCCTCGTCGACGATGTACACCTTATGCCGACCTTCGGCGGAAGCCGCGTACATGGCGCGTTCGCGCAGGTCGCGCGCGTCGTCGACCCCGCGGTTTGATGCGGCGTCGAGCTCCACGACGTCCAGGTTGGCGGCCCCCGTCCACACGCGGACGCAGGAGTCGCATTGGCCGCACGGCTCTCCCGAGCCGCCGGGGGTGCGCCGCTCGCAGTTCAACGCCATCGCGAGAATCCGCGCCGCCGTGGTCTTGCCGACGCCGCGCGGGCCGGCGAAGAGGTAGCCATGGGCGACCCGATTGCCGGCGACGGCCCCCCGGAGGGCCGCGGCGACGTGATCCTGCACGAGCAGGTCGGCGAACTGCTTGGGGCGGTATTTGCGGGCTAACGCGATCAAGCGCTCAGGTACGTGACGGTGGGGGCGCCGAGTGTCGGCGCGGGTGGCGTTCGTTCACGGCTCACGAGGTAAATGCCCCAGGCACCCCGCAGCGACACCTGACGTCGCTTAGCGCTGCTCCCTGCGGGGGCCTGACGCGGTTCACGACCAGATGACCTGCGGACCTGGGGCATCAGAAAGCTAGCAGCAGGGCGAGCGCGAGAACAAGGCGACGCGGCCCCGCGAAGGCGCCCCGACGCTGAGGGCTGATCCGTCGCGCTCTAGGGACACGGTGTCGCGTCCGCCGGGCGCGTCGGCGAGACCAGGACGCGCAGGTCCGCCCGCGCCCCGGACGC
>DATLKW010000211.1:0-3064 GCA_035538175.1 Gemmatimonadales bacterium
ACGGACCCGGCGACGCTCGACCGCGCGACCCCCGAGGATCCGACCGACTATATCGACCTGACCTTCCCTGCGCCCGCGCGCCGGGACACCGTGGCGCTCGTGCTGCGCATGCGAAACAGCCTTCTCAACACGGTCCTGCTCTACGAGCTGATGCTGGGCGATCCCGGCGTGCGCTCGCTCGACTGGTTGGGTCGGGATCTCGAGCAGATCGGTCCCGCGGCGCGATTGGGTCGGTGGTATGCCGGACGCATGGGCCTCCGGGTCGCGGTGCGCGACGGCGCGGTCCTGCACGACGTGGCAAGGATTCCGGACACGGGGCCCGTCGCGTGGAAGGACGTGGCGGTGCCCATTCCCGTGCCGCCCGGGGACACGTTGCGAGTTCGGCTCACGTTCCCGGCGGACGATTGGCGGATTGATCAAGTGCGCCTCGCTTCTCTTGTGCGCCGACCGGCGGCACGCGCGCTCGAGCCGGTCGCGGTCGTAGGCGTCGACGGCCACGAAGACGCGAGCTCCCTCGCGAGCGTCCGTACCGTGGACGAGCGTTACCTCGTCACATCGCCCGGCCAGCGCTTCTGGGTCCGGTTCCATCCAGGTGCGTCGGTTGACGATTCAAGCCGGACATTCCTGCTAGTCTCCGAGGGCTATTACATCGAATGGCTGCGGGGGAGTTGGCTCCGCGGCGAACACCACGCCGCAACCTTCCAACCCAGCGACGACGCGCTGATCGTCGCCATGCGGCGTTGGCGTGCCGAAGCAGCGGACCTCGAACGTCGGTTCGCCGCTACCCGAGTCCCCGTGAGGTGATAGATGCGACGCACAGCATTCCTCTCCCTCGCGCTCGCTCCCACGTTTGCTTGCTCAGTGGGCCCCAAGGTGTCGTCGTTCGCTCCGGCCCAGCGGCCCGCGGGCGCGAGCGTAAGGCTTCATTTGAAGAAACAGACCGTGGGCGGGGAGCTCCTCGCTGCGGGCGATACGGCGCTTGTGCTCTTGCGTGGCGCAGTCCTGGTGCTCGTGCCGTACACCGCGATCAAGAAGGTTGAGCTCCCGGAGTTCGAGTTGGAATACGGGACCGACGGCGCTGCGCCTGATGCCGCGACGCTCGAAGTGCTCCGCCGGCGCAGTCGGTTCTCGCGGGGCATCGCGCCGGAGCTTCTGACGCGCCTCTTGGTCGCCTACCATCAGGACGCGCTGGCGGTGCTCCCATAGTGGGCGGATCCTCGCTCGGGGCCGCGGCCGCTTTGGTCGCGCTATCGCTCGCCACGCCGTCATGGGCAGCGCGGCAGGACGCGAGCGTCCTCGAGTTCCTTGGCCAGGCGCGCACCGGCACCGCTCGGTTTCGTGACCCCACGTCGGCACTTGTGGCGGGATACCGACCAATCGGACCCGAGACACCGGCGATGGGACAGCACTGGCTGAACCCGGCCCTCCTGGTGGAGGGCCGTCTCGATCCCGCGAGCCCGCAAGTCCTGGAATACGCCACTATTGCCGGTCACCGCACGCTCGTTGGCGTCGCCTACGCGATTCCCCTCGGGCCGAGTGAAGCCCCGCCGGATCAACCGCTGCCGGGGCACCTCTGGCACACGCACGAGGGCACGGTGGACGAGGAGAGCCTCGCGAGCAGGCACGACGGCTCGGGAAGCGCGCAGGGCGACCGGGTCGCCGTCCTCCACGCGTGGGTCTGGCTCGAGAACCCGGCGGGGCCCTTCGCGGCGGAGAACTGGGCGCTTCCCTACGTGCGCTTGGGACTCGCGCCGCCACGCGAGGCATCTGCGGCCGCGACGCTCGCGGCGCAGGCGCTGGCGCTTGGCTCGGGCCCCGCTGACTTCTCGGAGGTGGCCGTGCGACTCGGGGTCCGACCCGACTCCGGGCGGGTCGTGGCCCTGGTGCAGTTGTTGTCGGCATCGAGGGACAGTGTCATCGAATGGCGCCGGCGCCGCGTGAGCACCGACTCTGTTAGCGCGACGGAGACCGCGTGGCTCACTGGCGTGTGGACTAGGTTGGCCGAGACATTTGGTGTACGCGAGCGACGCGGGCCGTGACCAGTCCGTGAAAGCGACGACCGCGACTTCGGCCGGTGCGACACGGTCCAAAAGGGGCGACGACGGTCCGTGCCGGCCTCTCGGCTTTCCGCTGCGCGAGTCACCAAATGATCCCGACCGATCCAGTCTCGATCCCTCGCCCCGTCTCGCGGTCGCCCTCGCTTCCTTAGTGGTCGTCGGTCGTCTGAGCTAAGTCGACCTGACCGCCGTACGAGCCGGCCAACGTCGTCGGCCCAGTGGCCGCGCCGGTGACTCGTACGCTGCCCCCAAGCCCGCGCAGACCGCCCGTGCCGGAGTTGGGGTCGAACCGAGCGGTCGCGGTAAACGACCCCAGCGTGCCGGCTGCCCGGACCTCGACGATCACCGAGCCGGGAATTCCTTCCACGGTCCCAGTAAAGCGGCCGGCATCAATGACGTCGAGCGTGCCGTCGGGGTGAGCCACCAGGGTCCCCGTCCCGACCCTCACGCCGGCAATCGAGCCGGACACGTCCTCCTGAAAGGCGAAGTCTGTGATGGTGTTGCCGTCGACCTGCCGGGTGGCGACGGGTTCGAAGGTGAACCTGAACGTGCCGCTGACGGCGATGGGCACGTTCGCCCGACTCCGCAGGAATCCATGGATCTTGTGATTCGCATCCACGTAGGCTCCCACGATGTTGCCGTGATTGTTGATCCCGAACGCCCCGTTGCCGTCCGCGCCTGGAAAATCAATCGTCGTCACCTCGCCGGCCTCGTCTCGCTCTTTGTGCGGCAGGAGAAAGCCGTGCTCCGTCGTCAGCTTATCGGTCACGCGAACGGGACAGGGTTCTGCTGAGCAGTACGAGCTCACAATGTCCCCCTGTTCGTTAAGCCCCACCTGCGGGGGGAACGCCGCGGTTTGGAGTGCAACAGGGCCGTCGATCGAGCGGAACGCCCCGTCGCTTAACAAGAACACATGCCACTTACCGCCGGCGTCCTCGTAACGACCAGCGACCTGCCCCCGAGAATTGATCTTCCACGCTTGCGTCAGGACGGCACCCGGGAAGTCA
>DATLKW010000212.1:0-2453 GCA_035538175.1 Gemmatimonadales bacterium
GGCTTCGCCTCCCGAGGAAAAGCCGAGCCGCAGCGCCACGGGCCGGCCGTCCCCGGTGGCGAGCAACGTGTCGGTGCGCGTGGCGCGGAGGGGCAGGCAGCGGGTGTCGTCGCGGGTCCCGGTGCGCGTTTTCGGGAGTGAGTCGGGCCGTAGCCGCGCGAGGATCCGATGCGTGAGGGGCAGGCGCTGGGCTGCGCTCGCCCGAACGCGACTTGAGTCCGCCCCACGTCCGAGTCGTCGCGGGAAGTACCCGAAACAATTCTCGACGCCGGTGACGCCGGCGGTGAAGATGCGTCCCCCGCGCGCGACGTGGGTTCGGAGCATCGTGAGCTCCCGCGTGGTAGGACGCGCAATGTCGAGGAACGCGAGGAGCGCGGTGGAACTCGGTGGGGCCGAGTCGTTCGCGACGTCGAAATACGGCCGGCGCCGCTGCGCGACGGTGATGCCGAGCCGGCGCAGGGTCTCGGCCAGTCCCTTCGCCCCCTGCGGCCCCGCACGATAGGTAGAGAGTCGTGGGTCGTCTTGGAACTGAGTGGGTGCGACGAGCACGCCGGCGAGGGCAGCCAACCCGACGATGAGAAGCGCCGTGCCGACGACGATCCGTTCACCGCGTCGCAGCATGCAGCTCCAACTGCGTGGCCTCAGCGTCGAAGCGGCGCCACGTGTCCGCGTCACAGTGGACACCACCGAACACGTGCCGATAGAGGCTCGCCACCAAGTCCGTGAGGCCCATGCGACCGGCCGCGTCGAGGCGTGCCTCGGCGGCGTATTCGGCGGGCGTTTTCGACGCACGGAACTGCACCACGCGGCGGGCGTCCAAGTCGAGCACCGCGGCGAGGAACCGGTGGGCCAGGGCTTGCGCGAACTGGCCCGCCGCGGCGAGACGGCGGGCTTCGTCGGCGTACCACGACGCATCGCGCACCGGTGCGCCGGGCGGAGCGGGCTGCGGGATCCCCGGGCCCGGCCGCAACGAGCGCCACACGATCCATCCGACGTGCACGAGGCCGGCGACCAGGGCGACGGTCAGGAGCCCGAGGAGGAGGTAGTAACGCACGGGGAACGAGAGCCTGAGGCCCTCGAGCCACGCCATGAGTCGCTGCCACTCGGTGACGAGCCAGACCCAGCTGCTGCTCGGCTCGCTCCAGCGATACTCGCGTGCCGCGAATACCGTACGGAGCGCCGCCCGCAGGGAGTCCGGGTCGACGGCTTGGGGCGCGACGCTCACGCCTCGGCGGCCGCCACGCCGAGGTACTGGCCGAGGATCTCGAGGTCGAACGCTTCCTTGCGAACGCGCAGGTCGTAGTAGAACAGCGTGAAGACGCAGCTGACGAAGGGATACACGAACAGGGAGACGAGCCCAAGCGCGATCACCGCCGGCACCATCAACGCGGGGAGGATCGCGGCCGCAAGACCGGCGATGATGGCGAACCCCACGAAGAAGAGGAAAAAGATCACCACGGTGACGAAGTACAACCCGAACGCCTTCCCTTTGAACCCCTTCGTGAGCTGCCAGGAGCGCCCGATGCCGTCCGTCCCGCCCGCCACCGGCTCGAGCACCGCGGCCTGGACCGCGACAGCCAACCCGCACGCCACGACAATCCCTGGGATGACAAGCAGGAGGCACGCGAGGCCGATCAAGATTCCCGCGGCGAGTCCGGCACTGAAGCTGCGACCCATTTTCGCAAAGGCGAAATCGAGTGCATCGCCCATCGAGGGCTCCTGCCCGAGGTACGCGCGCGACACCACGCGGATTGATGCACCGGTGACAAGCAGATACCCCACGTAGGTGAGCACTTGGGCGACGACGTACAGACCGAAGTGCTGCGGGGTCCCCCCGCCGACCTGCACGAACAAGCTGAGTGCCGTGGGCACTCCCTGACAGACGATGGCGATGCCGAAGAAGATGCCGGCGTAGCGGCGGAGGAGTGCGAGTGACGCATCGAGAATCTCGCCCAGGGACATCGGGCGGAGCTGCGTGCTGGCCATGAGTCCTCCTCGCTGATTAAGATGCCTACCAGATGCCCGCCCCGCGAGGCCCGACGGTCACGCAGTTCGCGCGGCGTCTCGCGATCGAGACGCCGGAGCATCTGGTGCTCGAGCTCGAGCTTGCCGGCGTGGGCTCCCGCGTGGCGGCGGCCGCCTGCGATGCCGTGCTGCTAGGCGGCGTGTACCTCGCCGTCGCGTTAGGACTTGGGACGCTCGCGACGCGACGCGACACGCCCTGGTCCTCCCTCGTTGAAGCACTCTTCTTCGCCGCCTTGTTCTGCCTCTTCTGGGGCTACTTCCTCCTGTTCGAAGCGTTCAATCACGGCCGAACGCCAGGCAAGGTCCTTCTGGGCATTCGGGTCGTGATGGACACGGGTCATCCGATCACGCTAGCGGCCGCGGCGGTGCGCAACCTGATGCGCGCGGTCGACATGCTCCCCGTTCCTCTGGTCGGCCTCGTGTTCATG
>DATLKW010000213.1:0-1943 GCA_035538175.1 Gemmatimonadales bacterium
CGCACGCGAGGCCCCGGCCTGGCCTTCGCCGCAGCGCACCCTCGTCGACTCCCTGCCCCACCAGTTGCCACCGGCTGTCGTGGGAGCCGTGTGCCTGCGCTTCGAGCGGCTCGACGCGCCCACCCAGCAGGTGCTCGCCGCCGCCGCGGCCCTCGGCGAGCGGCTAGACCGAGCCGCACTCGCCCGCGCGACGGACCTCGAGCCGGAAGCCCTCGACCAGGCGCTCGACCTGCTTGAGTGGGACCGGTGGCTCAGCGCCGATCCGCGGGGCTACGTGTTCGTGGCCCCGCTCGCGCGCAGCATCCTCCTGGCCGAGATGATCACCCCCGGGCAGGCCAAGCGGTACCGAGACCGGGTCCGGACTTGAAAGCCGCTTGACGCCTCCGGGCGAGCGTGTCTCCCGCCACTTCCCACGCGGGAGCCACGATGCGCCTCACATCCCTGCAAGACCGCGCGCGCGTCGTCTTCGTGCTGATCGACGGCGCGCGGCACGACGTGCTCCGCATGCTCCTGGATGCCGGCAACCTGCCGAACCTCGCCCGCTGGGTACTCGAGCCGGGGGGCATGACGGTCGGGACTACCGTGTTCCCCTCGACGAGCGGCGTGGCCTACATCCCGTTCTTGTACGGCCGCTACCCGGGCGCGGCCGAAGTGCCCGGGACGCGGTGGTTCGATCGCGCCGCCGGGGCCGGAGGGCTCGGCGCGCGCTGGCGCGCTGCCCGCAGCTACTGCGGCGTGCAGGCGCGCTGGCTCGACCGCGACATCGCGTGCGACCCGTCACTGTTCGAGCTCGTGCCAGAAAGCCTCGCGCTCTCGACGCCGATCGTGCGGGGCCTCGGGCCGGGCGCCCACCTCGTCGCCCTCCGGCGCGCCGCGCTCGGCATCGCGGCGCACTTCCTCGGCACCCATGCCGCGCTCGATCGGGCGATCGCCGACGCCTGGGTCGCGACGGCCCGGCTGCCCTGGCGGTTCCTGTTCGTCGTGTTCCCCGGACCCGACGGACTGACGCACCTCTACGGTCCCACCCACCCCACAGTCCTCGACTGCTATCGGCGGATCGACCGAGCGCTCGGACAGTTTCTCGCGAGCGCGCGGGAGGTCGGTCGACCCCCGAGTGTCTTCGTCTCCGCCGATCACGGCGCGAGCGCGGTCGAGGAGCATTGCGACATCGCGCTCGAACTCGAGCGGCGCTCGATTCCCACCATCCGCCACCCGCTGCACGTGTGGCGACGAAGCGCCCAGGCGGCCGTCATGGTCTCCGGGAACGGGTGCGCCCACGTGTACTTCCGTCCCCGTGCCGAGGCGGGCGTCCCCCGCGCCGGCGCCGCGGTCCCATCGGATCTCGTGGAAGAGCTAGTCGCGCTGCCCGCCGTTGCCCTCGCCGCCTGGCGCGACGGTCGGGGTGACGTGATGGTCGCGCGCGGTTGGCAGCGGGCCCGCCTCGGCACCGAGCGCGACCGCACCTACTACGAAGTCCTGCTCGGCGACCCGCTCGAGCTTGGAGCAACACGCGTCGTGCTCGGGGATCGGGAGCTGTTGGCCCGCTCCCGCCGCACCTCCTTCCCCGACGCCCCCCAACAACTGCTGCAGCTGTTCCGCGCCCGGGGGACGGGCGACCTGGTGCTCGCCGCGGTGCGCGGCAGCGACTTCCGGGGACCCTGGGAGTTCCCCGCCCACCGCGCGGGCCACGGCAGCCTCATCGCCGATCACATGGAGGTCCCAATCGCCGCAAGCGTGCCGCTGCCCGCGGTCCCGCTACGCACGGTGGACCTGATGCCCGCGATGCTCGAAGCCCTCGGCGTACCGATCCCGAGTGGCATCGACGGCCTCCCCTTCTCGCGGCTCGCCACGCGCTCCGCGGCATGACCGGCCTCGCTCGCGCACTCGCCCGGCGCCGCGGCGCGCCGGCCTGGGACGCCGTACTGCGCGGCACCGGCGTGGCG
>DATLKW010000214.1:0-4791 GCA_035538175.1 Gemmatimonadales bacterium
CGCCGGGCGCCATGGCGTGGGCGTACTCGACATCTAGGCTCGTCTCGACGGTCCACCCGAGTTCGCCGTGGCGATTCCGGGGATTGAACGTCGGACACCCCGTGGGGCACAGGACGGTGAAGGAGGGCGGTGCGGGGAGGCGGAACACCCGATCGAAGATGGCGAGATCTTGCGCGATCGTGGGGCTGCCGAAGGCGTCGACGATGACGATGGTCTGCCCGCTCCCGTCCAAGTTCGTCGGGAAGTTATAGGCCGCCCGCAGGAAGCTCGGCGCGTAGCAGATCAATTTGAGGCCAGCCCGGCAGTACGGCAAACCATCGGGAATCACGACGTCCGCGTCCACTTGGACGTAGGGCGGGTTCGCGATGTAGTCCCAGTCGGCCTGTCCAGCGGGCTGGGTGGAGAACGCCGGGCGCGTCGCCTTGGGGCCGGCGGCCTCCTGGGTGCACCCCCACGCGAGCAGCGCCAACAGCGAGATGCCGACTCCCGACCGTGCCAGTCTCATGGGAACCTCCTTTACCCGTCGTGCTCCGCCCACGAGCATGCGTCCGTGAGGCGCGCCGCCCGGACGAGCCGATGTAGCTCGCACTGCGCAGGGTGTCAAGCCAGCGTACGCGGAAACGGCGCTCCTCGTGCGGTCCAGATGACAAACGCCGCCGAGGACCAGAGAGCGGAGGCCCGTCGAGCGCTGACGCGGCAGGCGACGCCGAGAGACAGAGAGAGTGTCCCCCGGCGTTGACTTGTCACTGTAGCTCCAGACAGTGAGCCGTAATCAAGACGGTCAGCCGTAATCAAGTTGCCCGCTGAGCCCGCGGGCATGAACGGGCACAAACTCTGAAGATGCTGGTGAGCCGATCGCCGTAACGCGGCCAATGACCGGTGCTTCCGAGTACCATTGCGCCCGCGCAACGGTACTGCGTCATTCAGGTAACAGTCGCGCGTGATCCAGGTAACAGCGGCATGACGGGCCGTCTCCTGTCTCTCCACCCCGCATCCGACGGCCCACCACCTCATATCGATTCTTGGCAAGCCGCTGTGGTGTTCCGTGCCGACTCCAACACTAAACTGCACGAACTTCACGTCTTCCCCCCCCCGAGCGTGGCATATCACTTGCGCGCGGGTCGCTGAGACCCGCTCTCACGACGTTGCCGTCTGACGCCGGTTCAAACTAGGAGGCTTCACCCGCATTTCACGGCACCTCCCTGTCGTCACGACGGCCCGCGAGGCCCCCCAACGCTTGCCCCCGCCCGAAGCGCCGTGTGCGCCATCGGTCGATCTCGTCTCGCGGACGGCGCCCGTCGTGCGCCCGAGCGTGCGGGGGAAGTTCCTGTTCATCGGGACCGAGAAGTTCTACGTGCGCGGCGTGACCTATGGCGCGTTCGCGCCGGACGCCGAGGGTCGGGAATACTCCGATCTCGCGCCCATCGAGCGCGACTTCGCCCAGATGGCGGCGAACGGTATCAACGCCGTCCGGATTCCCCATACGACGCCGCCGCGCCCCGTCCTCGACGTCGCGCAGCGCCACGGGCTTCGGGTCATGGTCGGTCTGAGCGCCGAGCAATACGTCGGCTATCTCATCGACCGGCGGGGCGCGCCCGACATCACCGCCCGGATCCGTGCCGCCGTCCGCGCGTGCGCGGGGCATCCGGCGCTCTTGTGCTATGGGCTCGGCAACGAAATCCCGGCCTCGCTCGTGCGCTGGCTCGGGCGCCGCCGCATCGAACGCTACCTCGCACGCTTGTCTCGCGTCGTGAAGGAGGAGGATCCGAGCGGGCTCGTGACCTATGTGAACTACCCCACGACCGAATACCTCGAGCTCCCGTCCCTCGACCTCGCCTGCTACAACGTCTACCTCGAGTCCCGGGAGCGACTCGAGGCGTACCTCGCGCGGCTCCAGAACCTCGTCGGCGACCGACCCGTGCTCCTGAGCGAACTCGGGCTCGACAGCCTGCGCCAGGGCGAGGGGACGCAGGCGCGCTCGCTTGACTGGCAGGTGCGCACCGCATTCGCGGGAGGGTGCGCCGGTGTCTTCGTGTTCTCCTGGACCGACGAGTGGTACCGGCACGGCCACGACGTCGCGGACTGGGCGTTCGGCCTCACCCGCGCCGACCGGTCCCCCAAGCCCGCGCTGCACGCCGTGCGCGAGGCGTTCGCCGACGTCCCGCTCCCGCCGAGTCTGCCCTGGCCGCGGATCTCGGTCGTGGTGTGCACGCACAACGGCGCGCGCACGATTCGGGACTGCCTCCAGGGTCTGGCCCGGCTCGACTATCCCGACTACGAGGTCATCGTCGTGAACGACGGCTCGACCGACGCGACCGCATCGCTCGTCGGGAGATACGACTGTCGGCTGATCCAAACGGAGCAGCGCGGTCTCGCCAGCGCGCGCAACACCGGCCTGCGCGCCGCAACCGGCGAGATCGTCGCCTACATCGACGACGACGCCTATCCCGACCCGCACTGGCTCAGGTACCTCGCGGCTGCGTTCTTGCGGACCTCGCATGCGGGGGTGGGAGGCCCGAACGTGGCCCCGCCGGGGGACGGCCCCATCGCCGAGTGCGTGGCGCGCGCGCCGGGCGGGCCCGTGCATGTGCTCGTCACCGACACCGAGGCGGAGCACATCCCCGGCTGCAACATGGCGTTTCGCCGAGCGTGCCTTGAGGCGATCGGGGGATTCGATCCGCAGTTCCGCACCGCCGGCGACGACGTGGACGTGTGCTGGCGGCTCGAGGAGCGCGGCTGGACCCTGGGCTTCCATCCGGCGGCGATGGTCTGGCACCACCGCCGCAATTCGATCCGTGCCTACTACAAGCAGCAGATCGGATATGGCCGGGCCGAGGCGCTGCTCGAGCGGAAGTGGCCCGAGAAGTACAACGGTCCGGGCCACGTGCGATGGGCCGGGCGCATGTACAGCCCGGGGCTCACCCGCATGCTCGGGTGGCGCCGCCCGCGCATCTACTTCGGCGTTTGGGGGAGCGCCCCGTATCAATCGCTGTACGAGCCGGCACGCAGTCTGCTCGGCTCTCTCCCGCAGATGCCCGAGTGGCATCTGATCACGGCGACGCTCGCGGGGGTGGTGGGCCTGAGCGTCGTATACCCGCCGCTCAAGCCCACGGTGCCGCTCTTGATCGCGGCCCTGGTGCCGCCGCTCGCGCAAGCGTGGCTGAGTGCGGTGCGCGCGCCCTTCGCCGACGCGCCGCACCGCGCCGTCCGCTTCATGCGGCGCCTGCTGACGGCGGTGCTGCACCTCGTTCAGCCCGTCGCGCGGCTGCGCGGTCGGCTCAGCGCCGGGCTCACGCCCTGGCGGCGACGCGCGCGGTGGGGGCAGGCGCCGCTCTGGCCCGTCACCGCAGCGATTTGGCGCGAGCGCTGGGAGCCGCCGGACAGGCTCCTGCGGACGCTCGAGGCGAGCCTGCGCGCCGAGGGCGCGTGCGTGCTGCGGGGGGACGAGCACGACCGCTGGGACCTGGAGGTGCGAGGGGGGATCCTGGGGGCGGCGCGGCTGCTCCTGGGAACGGAAGATCACCCGGGCGGCACGCAGTTGATCCGCGTGCGGTCGTGGCCCGAGGTACCCGAGCGCGGGCCAGTGCTCACCCTGGCCCTCGCGGTTCTGACCGCCGCCGCGCTCGAGGCCCACGCGTGGCCGCTCGCCGCGGCCCTGGGGGCGGCCGCGCTCCTGCCCGCCCTGCACATCGTGGAGCAGTGCATGGCCGCGATGGCGACGCTCAGGGGGGCGGTGAGCCGGTTGGCGCGCGGGGACCCGACATGAGTGACCTCGGCCTCTCGCGCCGGCTGCTCCGGCAGGCCCGGCCGTACGGGTCCCATTTCCTCGGCTTGGTGGCGCTCGGGCTCTTCGGGAGCGCGATCGCCCTCTTGAATCCGGTGCCGCTCAAGATCGTGGTCGACTCGGTCCTTGGCACCCGCCCGCTGCCGCCGGCCCTCGCCACCCTGCTCCCCGGGGGGCTCTTGCCGTCGTCGACCGCCATCCTCGGCGCCGCGATCACCTTGCTCGTGGCGGTGGTGGGGCTCGGCCAGCTCCTGGGTCTGGCCAGCTCGCTACTCCGGACGTATGTGGGCGAGCGCTTGGTGCTCGATTTTCGCGCGCAGCTCGTCGAGCGCGTGCAGCGACTCTCCCTCGCCTACCACGACGCGCGGGGCACCTCCGACTCCCTGTACCGCATCCAGCAGGACGCGCAGGCGATTCAGGCCCTCCTGGTCGACGGCGCCCTACCGGTCGTGTCGGCCAGCGTCACGGTCTGCGCGATGCTCGCCGTGACCGCCCGGCTCGACGGGCATCTCGCCCTCGTCGCGCTCGCCATCTCACCGCCGTTGTATGCCGTGTCGCGGGCCTACCGCCCGCGCATCCGCCGTGAGTCGCGCCAGATCAGGAAGCTCGAGAGCGCGGCGCTCGCGGTGGTGCACGAGACGCTCGGTGCGCTACGCGTCGTCAAGGCGTTCGGCCAAGAGATGCGCGAGACCGAGCGATTCGTGGGCCGCGCGCGAGAAGGGATGGCGGCGCGCCTCCATCTCGCGCTGATGCAGGGTCGTTACGGCGTGCTGGTCGGCCTCATCACCGCGCTCGGCATGGCCGCGGTGCTCTGGATCGGGGTAGGGCACGTGCGCTCGGGCGTCTTGAGCCTGGGACAGCTGCTCATGGTGATGGGCTACGTCGGGCAGCTCTACCAGCCCCTTAAGACCGTCAGCCAGAAAGCCGGCAATTTCCAGACCTATCTCGCGAGCGTCGAGCGGGCGTTCGCCCTGCTCGACGAGCGGCCCGACGTGCCCGAGCGGCCC
>DATLKW010000215.1:0-2924 GCA_035538175.1 Gemmatimonadales bacterium
GCTGTAGGTCGTGACGCTCAATAGCGGCGTGAACTTCCCTTCGCCCGCGACGATCGAGACGGTCATCCACAAGACGAGCGTGCTCACGACGAGGATGAAGGCGATGAACACGGGCGCGAGGAACGGTCCGACCGAGGCAAAACTGAGCGCGCGCTGGGCGGCCTCGGGCGGCACGTTCTGCGTCTGGAGCTGGGCGGTCAGCGCCGCCCGAGTGTAGGGGAGCTGCAGGAAGCCCACGAGCACGCTCACCACGGCGACCACGGCGAACGGCGCCCAGAAACGCGGCCGCTCGCGCACCCGCGCGAACACGGCCCCCGGCTCGAACAGGATCCGCGCGAAATCGAGGACCGCATCCATCGGTGACCCCCCGCACATGGAGGTGGAGTGGACGGCGTGACATGTTATCACTCCGCGGCGGTTCCTGCCACCGCCGGGCGCCCGGCCTACGAGCTCCCGAGGACCTCTCGCGCGACGCGCTGCGCACTGGCGATCGCCCCGTGTACCGTGGCGTTCTCACCGTCGGACCGGGTGGCCTCACCGGCGAAGAACAGCGTGCGGTCGAGCGGCGACCCGAGCTCGTCCCCCGCGCTGCTCCCCCCCACCCCGGCGTAACTGTACGCGCCGCGCGAGTACGGATCGGTCTGCCAGTCGTGACTGAAGCCCCCGCGTAGCGCGTCTACGAGGCGCCGCGCGTCCGTCCCGATGAGCCGGGCCAAGCCGGCGACCGCCACCCGGACCCGCTCCTCCTCGCCCTGCGCCGCGAGCGCCCGCGCATTGGGACCGGCGGCCCAGCCGGTCACCACCGGCACGGGCGGCGGGCGGCTCACCCACCAGACCGGGAACGGTGGTTCGCCGGTGAACACAAAGCCGTCACCGGAGAAGCGATCCTGCGCCGCCCAAAACGCGCCCCCAAGCGACAAGCTCACCCGTACGACCGCGCCCATCTCGAGCGTGCGTAGGGCCCCGGCTTTCTGACTGAGCGCCGGCGCGAACTGGATGGCATCGGCTTTGAGCACGCCGAGCGGCACGGTCACGATCGCCCGCGGTGCCGTAATCTCGGCGCCGGCTGCTGTCCGGATGCGCACCCGCTTCGCCCGCCACTCGACCGCGCTCGCCACGACGTTGAGCCGCACCTCGCAGAGCCGCGAATCGATCCGCTCGGCGATCGCCGCTACGAGCGTGCTGTAGCCTTGGGCAAACCGAAACTGGCGGTCACTCCCGGGGCGCTCGTCCGCCGCCGTGTTCCGGATGAGCGACTGCACGCTGATCCGGGCGGGATCAGCCGCATGGTATCCCTCGACCAGCCGCAACGCCTGCCCTTTGATCGCGGGCGCCACGTCCACCCGGTTGACGAGCGCTTGAAACGACTCGTCGGCATCGCCAGGCGACGCGTGGCCGAGCAGCGTGTCCATAGCGGCGAACGCGTCCGCCGCGACACGCGACCGCGCGCTCGGTGAAGGCGCGCCGCGCTCGACTTCCCGCAGCGGGAGCCCCGCCTCCTCCACGACGCTCAGCGTCTCGCGCACGGTGCCGTGCACAAATTCCGCGCCGAGCTCCACCGGGCCGTCGGGCGTGTGTTCGGTCAGGATCCGCCCGCCGAGACGATTGCGGGCTTCGAGTACCACGACCCGGAGGCCGGCGGTCGCCAGCTCCCGCGCCGCCACGAGACCAGCGATGCCCGCCCCGAGAATCACCACGTCGGGGGGGGCACGCCGGGCCGATGCTGGCTCACTCATCGCGTGCGAGCCGCCAGACGCCCGCGGCGAAATCCTCTAGATTGCTCGGGGCCGCGCCCGCGCGGCAGGTCGTGGACTACGTCTCTTGATCGGTGCGCCATGTTCGATCACGCTCAGGTGGAACGGCTGAAGTCCTGCGAGGGGACCGCCCTTCGGGAACTGTACGAAATCTACGCCGCCTCGATCGCCGCGCGGGAGCAGAAACCGGAGGCGTGGATTTGCAAGATGGTCCAGGCGCCCGAGTACCGCTTCTGGGCGTTGACGGATGCCGGCCACATCAAGGCGTTCAGCATCCTGTTCCTGCCGCCGACCGAATCGTTCGCGCTGCTCGAATACATGGCCGTCGCCTCCGAGCACCGGAATCACGGGCTCGGGAGCACCGTGTTCACGAAGAGCGTGAAGCAAGCGGTGCGGCCCGACGGACGGGGCCTGCCCGTCGTGCTCGAGGTCGACTCGGAGCGCGAAGCCGGCGGCGACCATCAGATTCGGACGCGCCGGCAACACTTCTACCGCCGTTTGGGGTGTCTCCGCATCGCGGGGCTGCACTACATCCTCCCGCTCGCGGGCGAGGGACCCGTCCCCGAGATGGACTTGCTCGTGTATTCGGCGGACCCCTTACGGCAACTCCCCAAGCCCGAGCTGGAACGATGGCTCCGGACCATCTATCGCGATGTCTATCACTGCTCGGCGGATGATCCGCGGATCGCCCGGATGCTCGGGGGCGTATCCGATCCCGTCCGGCTCGAGTGAATCGGAGAGGAGAACGCGCGTGCTCATGCTAGCGGCTGCAGCCGAGGCGCCGACGATGTGGACCAGACTCCAGGAGGTCGCTGCCCTGACGGGAAACATCGGCCTCCTCTTTACGCTGTTCTTTGCAATCTGGAGCTTCCGGACCACGCTGCGCGACAGCTACTACGCGGAACTGGACCGGATGTACTTCGACCTCCTGCAGATCGGCTTGGAGCACCCCGAACTGGCGGACGTCCCTACGTCGCCCGATTCCCGCCAGGCGCGGCAGTACGACGCCTACGCCTTCATGATGTGGAACTTCGTGGAGACCGTCTTTGACCGCTGCCAAGGGATGTGGAAACGCCGCCTGCGGGAGACCTGGTTTCCCGTCATCGCCCACGAGAGCAGCAGACACCGGGCCTGGTTCGACCGCCCCGAGAACCGCCGCAAGTTCAAGGA
>DATLKW010000216.1:0-2249 GCA_035538175.1 Gemmatimonadales bacterium
ATTCTCCGCTATCGCGGCTATCCGATCGAGCAGCTCGCCGAGCGGAGCACCTTCCTCGAGACGGCGTACCTCTTGTTGCACGGCGAGCTCCCGTCCGCCGCCGAGCTCGATGGCTGGGTCCTCAACATCACGCATCACACGATCGTCCACGAGAGCATCAAGAAGTTCATCGACGGGTTCCATCACGACGCCCACCCGATGGGGATGTTCGTGAGCACGGTCGCGGCGCTCTCGACGTTCTATCCCGAGGCGAAGCACATTCAGGACGAAGCCTCACGCCGCAACCAGGTCTTCCGCCTGATCGCCAAGACGCCCACGCTCGCCGCGTTCGCGCACCGCCATTCCGTGGGCCTGCCATACGCCTACCCCGACAACGATCTCTCGTACGCGGGGAATTTCCTGAACATGATGTTCAAGACCACCGAGGTGAAGTACGCGCCGAACAAGGCCCTCGAGCGGGCCTTGGACGTCTTGTTCATCCTGCACGCGGATCACGAGCAAAACTGCTCCACGAGCGCGATGCGGGGCGTCGGCTCCTCGCACGCCGACCCCTACTCCGCGATGGCCGCCGCCGCGGCGGCGTTGTACGGCCCGCTGCACGGCGGCGCCAACGAGGAAGTCTTGAAGATGTTGCGCGAGATCGGCGCGAAGGACCGCGTCCCCGCCTACATCGACCGGGTGAAGCGCGGCGAGTTTCGGCTGATGGGATTCGGGCACCGCATTTACAAGAACTACGATCCACGGGCGAAGATAATCAAGCGAATTGCCGACGAGGTCTTCGACGTCACGGGGAAGAACCCGCTGATCGACATCGCCGTCGAACTCGAGCGAATCGCCCTGCAGGACGACTATTTCGTCTCGCGGAAGCTGTACCCAAACGTCGACTTTTATTCCGGGATCATCTACGAGGCGATGAGCTTCCCGATCGACATATTCCCCGTGCTGTTCGCCATTGGGCGGACGCCGGGGTGGCTCGCGCAGTGGCAGGAGATGCTGCTCGACAAGGAGCAGCGCATCGCCCGCCCGCGCCAGATCTACACGGGTCCCGGCAAGCGGGACTACGTTCCGGTGGAAGCGCGGGGCTGAGGCGCGCCCCGCGTCCTGGTTAGCGGCGGCGGGCGCCCGCGCGCGCCCGCACCGAGCGCGCCGGCCGTGCCACCTCGGCCGTGAGCGCGCGCGGCTGGAGCGGCGGCACCGAGGGCTCGAGCCCCGGGATGACTTCCCGCGGGAACGTCTGCCCCACGAGTTTTTCGATGTCCCCCATCAAGAGCCATTCATCGGGCGACAGCAGTGTCAGGGCGAGTCCCCGCGCCCCCGCGCGGGCCGTGCGGCCGACGCGGTGGACGTACACCTCCGGGTCCTGGGGCACATCGAAGTTGACCACCATCTGGATGCCGTCGACGTCGATCCCGCGCGCCGCGATGTCGGTTGCGACGAGCAGGTCCGCCCGGCCGTCCCGGAACGCGTCGAGGGTGCGGCTGCGGTGGCTCTGGGCCTTGTCGCCGTGGATGGCGTGGGCCGGAAGCCCTTCGCGCTTGAGAAACGTCGCGAGCTTATCGGCGCCGTACTTGGTGCGCGTGAACACGAGCGTCTGCCCGGCCGGCTTCGCCCGCAGGATGCGGGCGAGCGCGTCGCGCTTCTGCAGCTTGTCGACGGCGACGACGACGTGCTCGATCCCATCCGCGGGGGTGGCGCGCCGCCCGATCTCCACCGAGGCGTGGCCGTCGAGCGCCCGTCGGGCGAGCGCGTCCACGTCGGGGGAGATGGTGGCCGAGAAGAGCATGGTTTGGCGCCGCTCGGGCAGGGCGGCAAGGATGCGGCGCACGTCGGGAGCGAAGCCCATATCGAGCATGCGGTCGGCCTCGTCCAGGACGAGCACTTCGAGGCGCGAGTAATCGAGATGCCCGCGCTCCATGTGGTCGAGCAGGCGACCCGGCGTGGCGATCACGATGTCCACCCCGCGCGCGAGCGCCCGGGTCTGGGGTTCCAGGCCGACGCCCCCGTAGATCGCCGCGGCGCTCACGTCCAGGTAGCGGCCGTAGGTACGCGCGCTTTCCAGCACCTGTTCGGCGAGCTCGCGGGTGGGGACCAGGACGAGGGCCCGGAGTACGTTGCGCGCGCCATTGCGCGTGAGGCGGTGCAGGATCGGCAGCAGGAAGGCGGCCGTCTTGCCGGTGCCGGTTTGGGCGGATCCGATCAGGTCGCGTCCGGCGAGGGCAAGCGGGATGGCCTCCAACTGAATGGGGGTG
>DATLKW010000217.1:0-4571 GCA_035538175.1 Gemmatimonadales bacterium
GCTGATGACGGCGGAGCAGCTTGAAACTTTGCGCGAGGGGAATCCAAGCCCTCGATCTTGATGTCCATCTGGACCGAGGTCACTCCCTGGCGCGTCCCGGCGACCTTGAAGTCCATGTCGCCGAGATGGTCCTCGGTGCCGAGGATGTCGGTGAGCACGGCAACCCGGGTGTCTTCCTTAATGAGTCCCATCGCCACCCCCGCGCACGCGGCCGTCATCGGGACGCCGGCGTCGAAAAGGGCGAGCGAGCCGCCACACACGGTGGCCATAGAGGACGAGCCGTTAGACTCGAGGATGTCGGAAACGATGCGGATCGTGTAGGGGAACTGGTCGTACGGCGGCAGCAACGCCTGGAGCGCCCGCTCGGCGAGCGCCCCGTGGCCCACCTCGCGGCGCGACGTGCCGCGGATCGGACGCACTTCCCCGGTCGAGAAGGGGGGGAAGTTGTAGTGGAGCATGAAGGACTTCGACGTCTCCTGCGCCACGTCGATCGAGTCGATGCGCTGCTCGTCGGAGACGGTGCCGAGCGTGGCGGACACGAGGGCTTGCGTCTGGCCCCGCGTGAACAGCGCCGAGCCGTGCGTGCGGGGCAGCACCCCCACTTCGCAGCTGATCGGCCGCACGGTGTCCAAGTCGCGCCCGTCCACCCGCTCCCCGCGCGCGAGCACCTGCTCGCGCATCGTGCGATACTCGATGTCCTCGATGACCGTCGCGACATCCTTCGCGTTGTCGGGGAACTCCTGGCCGAGCTGCTCCTGAATCGTGGCCTTGAGGGCGGCGAGCGCCTGCGCCCGCTCCGCCTTTTCCGGGAGGTTCAAGGCTTCCGTCACCCGAGGCTCGGCGAGCGCCTTCACGCGCGCCACGAGCTCCGCCGGCGGCTCCACCTTCGTCCACTCCATCTTCGGCTGTCGCATCTCGGCGACGAGCTCGGTGGCCGCGTCCAGGAGCTCGCGGATCCCCTTATGCGCCACCTCGAGGCCCTTCACGATCTCGGCCTCCGTCAGCTCCAGCGCCCCACCCTCCACCATCACGATCGACTCGCCCGAGCCTGAGACCACCATGTCGACGTCGGAGAACTCGAGCTGCTGGAAGGTCGGATTCAAGATCCAGGCGCCTTCCACCCGGCCCACGCGCACCGCGGCGATCGGGCCGTTCCACGGCACCTTCGACATCGTGAGGGCCGCCGAGGCCGCCGTCACCCCCAGCACGTCGGCATCGTTTTCCTGATCCGCCGACAGCACGTAGATGAAGACCTGGACCTCGTTCTTGAACCCCTCAGGGAAGAGCGGCCGGATCGAACGGTCGGTCACCCGGGCCGCGAGGATTTCCTCATCGGAGGGCCGGCCCTCGCGCTTCAGGAAGCCGCCCGGGATCTTGCCGGCGGCGTAACTTTTCTCGCGATATTCGACGGTCAGGGGAAAGAACGGCAGGGTGGAGAGGGTGTCGGACACGGTGACGGTCGCGAGCACCACTGTTTCCCCGAACTGCAGGAGGCACGATCCCGCGGCCTGTTTGGCGAGGCGCCCCGCTTCGAGCTTGAGGGCCCGCCCCGCAAAATTTCGTTCGACGTGTTTCACGTATAGCGCCTGTCTAGAGCACACAGAAATGCGCCGGGCCCCACGGTGCTCTGGCCGGGGCCCAACGCGACGCCAGCGGTGTTAATGGCGGAGACCCAGCTCCTCGATAAGCTGCCGATAGCGCTCCAGGTCGGTGCGCTTCAGGTACTCCAGCAGGCGGCGGCGCTGCGAGACCATCCGCAGAAGGCCGCGCTGCCCGTGGTAGTCCTTCGCATGGACCCGGAAGTGATCGGTGAGGCTGTTGATCCGCTCGGTGAGCAGCGCGATTTGAACCGGGGCGGAGCCCGTGTCCCCCTCGTGCCGCCCGTACTTCCTGACCGGCGTCGTCTTGTCGTACATCCGAACCTGTTCCCTAATTGTTGAGAGCGCACTAACTTAGACGCCCGACACGCGTTTGTAAAGCCCTCGTGATCCCCTCAGCGCCCGACTTGGTCGGCACCACGATCGGCCCCTACCGGCTGGAGCGCCTCCTCGGGGAGGGGGGCTTCGGGTGGGTCTTCGTGGGACGCGCAGGCGACGCCGCGCCGGTCGCCGTGAAAGTCTTGAACCCCCGCTACGCCGGCGACCCGAACATCCTGGCCCGGTTCCTGAACGAGGCGGCGACGGCCGCGAAGCTCCGCCATCCGCGCATCATCCGCATTCACACCGTCGAGCGCGCCAACGGGCACGTCTTCATCGCCATGGACCTGTGCGCCGATTCCCTCGCCGCGCGCCTCGCCCGCGACGGTCCCCTCCCCGAGACCGAGATCATGCGCATCGCCGGCCACGTGGTCGAGGGCCTCGCCTTCGCCCACGACCAGGGCGTGATCCACCGCGACTTGAAGCCCGACAACATCCTGCTCCACGCGGACGGCAGCGCCGTCATCTCCGACTTCGGGATCGCGCGTGCGCTCTCGGGCTACGTCACCGCGACCGGCGTCGGCATGATCATCGGGACCCCCGAATATCTCTCGCCCGAGCAGGCGCAAGGCCGGCCCTTGGACCCCCGCCTCGACCTCTACGGGCTCGGCATTACGCTGTACAAAGCCGCGACGGGCGAAGTGCCGTTTCGCTCGGCCGACTGGTTCGAGCTGGCCCGCCTGCACGTGGAAGCGCGGCCGCCGTCGCCGCGACAGAAGCGACCGGAGCTGTCGAAACGGTTCGAGGGCGTCGTGCTCCGCTGCCTCGCCAAGCACCCCGACGATCGCTACCGCGATGCGAGAGCCCTGCTCAAGGATTTGACCGAGGCCGCGACGAGCTCCCGCGGCCGCGGCGAGGGGAGGCCGCGCGGCCTGGTCGTGGCGGGCGTGGTCCTAGGACTCGTCGTCACGATCCTCCTCGTCCTGCTCATCCGGAGACGGTGAAGAGCCGGCGCACGGCGGCCACGAGGCGCGCCACGACGCCGGGCCTCGGCACCCCGGACGCCTGTGACGCCCGCTCGGATGGGCTCGCGGCTCGCGGGGTCGCGCGCGGCAGCTCGGCGCCGCTGGCGAGGCAGGCACGGGCGGCCTGGCGCAGCTCGACCGCCTCGGGCTCGGGCAGCGAGCGCTCCGCGAGTCGGATCTCAAACCCTGGCCCTGCGGCCACGCTCGTGAGCTCGACGATCCCCGGTGCCCCGCGCTCGATCACCTCGATGAGCGGCCGCAACGCGTCGCGCGGGCGCCCGACCCCATCGCCGTAATACGCCGTCGCCACGGCGATCACCACCTGGTCGGCAGGGACGCGCCCGGCGACGAACCCCTCCAGCACCTCCCTAACGCTTGACGGCACGCCCCAGCCAGCGCCACACGTCGTTCGACGTGGCGAAGATCATGATCGCGAGCAGCAGGAAGAAGCCGATCTGCGTGAGCCGGTTGCGCAGCTCGAGCGGCAGCGGCTTCCCCCGCACCGCCTCGGCCAGGAGAAACACCACCTGGCCCCCGTCGAGAATCGGGATGGGCAGGAGATTCAGAATCGCCAAGTTCACGGAGAAGAGGGCCATGAACCGCAACAGCCAATCGAACCCGAGGCGCGCAGCCTGGCCCGACGCCTGCGCGACGAGAATCGGGCCACCGATGTCGCGCACCGAGACCTGGCCGAGCACCAGTCCCTTCAGGAAGCCCAAGACGAGCCACGCCGTTTGGGTCGTCTCCCGCCAGCCGCTCACGAGCGCGGCGCCGGCTGGCTGCTTCACGCGCACCACCCCCGCCTGCATCGACGCCCCGATGTGGCCGTAGCGCAGGGGGCGCTTGGGCCGCTGGGGGTCGGCGCCAGTCGCGGTGTCGGGCACAATGGTGAGGGTGAGCCGCGCGCCGCCGCGCCGCACGTCGAAGGCGAGCGGGCGCCCGGCACTCGTCCAGATCCGCTCCAGGAACCGGTCGACCGAACGCACGGGCACTCCGTCCACGGCGAGGACGACGTCCCCGGGCTCGAGCCCCGCGCGCGCGGCAGGGCGCCCGGCCTCGAGCCGCTGCACCGTGACCTGCTCCTCGGGCACCAGCGCCTCCGCTACCGCCTGCCGCTCGGCCAGGCCTCCGCCGCCGAACCGCACCACCACCGGCGCGTCGCGGCCGGCGATCCCGAAGCGCAGCTCGGACGGCCCGGTCACGATGCTCCGCATCACGTCACTCCAGGTCCGTACCGTCTCGTCGTTGATACGGAGGATGCGATCCCCGGCCGCGAGCGAGGCGAGCGCCCTGGCGCCCGCCGGCAGGTGCGCCGCCTCGACCGAGTCGATCGTCGTCGTTTCGAGCTCGGGCGTGCCCACCGTGCCCGCGAGCACCGCGTACAGCACGAACGCCAAGACCACGTTCATCGTCACGCCGGCGCACACGACGAGGAGCCGCGCCCACACCGGCCGTCGGTCGAAGGCCCGCGCCGGATCGATTGGCTGTGCGCTGCGACCGCCCTCGAGCTGCCCCGCCACGCCCTCGTCTTCCAGCCCGGCCATCTTCACGTAGCCGCCGAACGGAATCCAGGAGATCCAGTACTCCGTCTCGCCGCGGCGCCAGCTCAGGATCGGGCGACCGAAGCCGA
>DATLKW010000218.1:0-4680 GCA_035538175.1 Gemmatimonadales bacterium
ACCTGATAGCCGTCCCCGGCGGGCACCAAACTCGCGGCCGGAACGGCGACCGCCCGCGGATGGACGCCCGTCACGATGCGGCCGAACACCGACTCCCCGATCCGCAGCACCCGGGCCGGACGCGCGAGCCCGGTCCGCACCGCGACAGCACGCGACACCGAGTCCACCGCCGCCCCGACCGCGTGGACGATCCCCGTGCCGAGCGTCTCGCGCTGCTCGCCTTCCCCCGCCGTGACCGCGACCGAGTCCCCGGCCCGGATCAGGGCGGCCTCGCCCGGGGCCACGTTGAAGACCGCGTCGAGCGCCGCCGGGTCCGCCACGGCCACGAGCGGCTGCGTCCCATCCACCGGCGCGCCGATCACGGCGCTCATGCGCGTCACCACACCGGCGAGCGGCGCGCGCAACGTCGCCAGCTGCTGGGCGCGATGCGCCGTGACCGCCGCGACCTGCGCCTGGGCGAGGTCGGCGGTCGCCTGGTCCGCGTCCTTCTGCGGCAGGATGCCGGCCTTCGCGAGCCGCACTGCCCGCGCATAGGCGTGCTCCGCGCTCTCCAAGGCCGCGTCGGCGCTCTTCGCCGTGGCATCGAAGGGCGCGCGCTCAAACTCGATCAGCGAGTCACCCTCCTGCACCCGGGCCCCGGCCGCCACGTAGATCCGCGCCACGCGCGTCGGCGCCGGCGCCCCGAGCTCGGCGAACCGGCCGGGCCGCGGGGCCACCGTGCCAATCGCCCGGACAACCTGCGGGAAGGCCTCGAGTCGCGCCACGGCCGTCCCTGCCCCGACGACCGCCTGCGCGTCCGTCGGCGCCCCGGGGTGCCCGTCGTCCGTGTCGCTGTGCACCGCTCGGCGACACGCGCCCAGACCCACGCCGAGGAGGAGCAGACCGGCGAGGACTCTCATGGCTCGGTCCGCGCCGTGCTGGCGACGAGGGCGAGTTCCGCGGCGGCGTTGTCGGCCGCTGCGACGTCGTCGATGTAGCGGCCCAACGCGTCGCGGGCATTGCGCTCCGCCTCGAGGACGTTGGGGAGGGCGATCGCCCCCTCGGCATAGGCTTGGAGTGACATGGCTGCCACCCGGTCGGCGCTCTCGAGCAGGCCCTTGTCGCGCGCCAGCCGCGTGCGCGCCGCCCGAAACTCGCGCCGCGCCCGGGCGAGATCCGCCCCCGCTTCGCGCTCGACCATGGCGAGCGTCGCCTGGGCCCGGTCCCGCGCCGCCCGGGCCTGGGCCACCTCGCCCCCATTCCAGTTGAAGAGCGGCAGGGGAAAGCTCACCCCAACCGTCGGCAAGGCGTTCCCCGGGCCGGAGGGGTCACCTTGATCGAACCCGAATTGCACGCTCGGCGCCGCGAACACGTTGCGGTGCGCCAGCCGCAACGCGTCCTCCTGCGACGCGAGCGCCGCACTCGCCGCCGCCACTCGCAACAACTCGCCACCCGGCACGGGCACGGAGTCCGGCGGCGGCACGAGCGAGTCCACGGGGGCGACGGCCGGCTCCTCGGCGGGCTCGCCCATGACGAGCTGCAACGCGAGCAGCGCCTCGACGGCGCTGAGCGAGTCCGCGAGCGCCGCGTTCGCCTGCTGCCCGGCGTTCACCGCGGCGAGCCGTACGTCGAGCTCGCTCACGTCGCCGACCTCGCGGCGCAACTCGGCCATGTGCTGGAGACTGTCGGCGTCCCGCGCGGTGCGGCGCGAGAGCCGCGCGTGCGCCAAGGCTGCCAAGGCGTGCGTGTACATCGTGTCGCCCTCGAACCGGATCGCCGCCTGCTCGAAGCTGAACCCGTAGCGCGCCGCATCGCGCGCCCACCGGGCGGTCCCAATGCGCGCCGCGCGCAACCACGGCAAGTCGAGCGGGAGGCTCGCGAGGAGGTGATAGTGCGGCACATCCTGGGAATAACTGCCCGAGATGCTGGGATTGGGATACAGCCGGGCGCCGTGCAACACGCCCGCCGCGGCGGCCGTGTCCGCGCGCCCGAACGCCGCACGCGCGCCGCGCGCGAGCGCGGCCTCGATCGCCTGCGCCCGCGTGACCGGACGCTGCGCGGGGACGACCGACACACCACCCCCGCACAGGACGGCAGCGATCAGCGAGACCGGCGCTCGGGAGACCATAGCAGGGCGCCGAAACCTACCCCCCGAACCTGTCAGGAAGCTGACAGCCCGCCCGTCACCCCCCGCCCGCGCCGCCCTCCGGGTCGCGTCGGCCACGCTCGGCGAAGCGCACGACGAACGCGCCGCCCAGGAGCGCCACCGCGAGCCACACCGCCCAGCGCCGCTCGAGGGCCATCCCGACCACGCCGACCGCGCCGCCCACCCCCATCAGCGCCGCCTTCAAGACGAAGAGCCGCGTCACTTCTTTAGAAACGCCCGGAGCCCGGCCCGGAAATCGGGCGTCGTCCGGCTCACGGCGTTCACGTCCGCGCCCAGCCGGATCCCCTCGTCGAACGACAGCCCGTCGAGCTGGTAGAACTGCTGCTTCGTGAACGCCAACGCCGAAGGGCTCGTGGCCGCGAGGGCCCGCAGCACGTCACTCGTCTGATCGTCGAAATCGGAATCCTCATACACCCGGGACACGAGGCCGAGCTCGGCCGCCGCACTCGCCTCGAGGAGGCGCCCCGTCGCCGCCAGATCGAAGGCGACCTTCTCGCCCATCGTCCGCTTGAGCACCGCCATGACGATCGCGGGGACGAATCCCCGCTGGACCTCGGGGTACCCGAACCGGGCCGACTCGGCCGCGAGCACGATGTCGCACGCCGTCGCGAGCCCGCACCCCCCCGCGAGGGCCCGCCCCCGCACCAGCGCGACGATCGGCTTCGGCATCCGTCGCATGCGTACGAAGATCTCCCCGAACCGAAGCGCGGCGCGCCGGTTCTCGTCGACGCTCAGGTCGGCCGACGCGAGCAGCTCGGCGAGATCCATGCCGGCCGAGAAGTCGGTGCCCGCCCCACGCAGCGCTACCACCCGAACCGCCGCATCGAGGTCTGCGGCCTCGAGCATCGCGAGCACCCCCTCGATCATCGGCGTGTCGATCGCGTTCTTCTTCTCCGGACGGTTCAAGGTGGCCGTCAGGATGCCGGAGTCCACCGTCACCAGCACGCGGTCCGTCACCGCGGCACCTCCACCGTCATCCGGAGCAGCGCGGTCGAGAGCACCTTTCCCTGGGCGTCGGTCTTCAAGGAAATCGTGCCCCCCCCGTCCAGCGCGCCGTGCAGCAAGAAATTCAAGGCGTTGAGGTTCGGGAGCTCGAAGCGCTCGACCTTGCCGGTGATCAGCCCTTCAAAGTGGCGGGCCACGCGCGCGGCCGTGACCTGCTCCACGAGCAGCGGGTAGTACTCGGGCTTCAGCGCGATCACCCCCACGTTCGCCGTATCCCCTTTGTCGCCGGACCGGGCGTGGGCGAGCTCGACGAGCGGGACCATCTTTCGGGGCTGCGCCGCACCGCGGCCGCGGCGCCCCGCCTTGGGGTTCGTCATACGTCCACGATCTCGACGCAGGGCTGCACCAGGCGCTTGTCGAGAAGCGCCGGCCAGTAGGCCACGATCTCCTCGGGCTTGGGCCGGCCCCCGGCGAATCCCGTGACGCTCGGCGGGCCGTTCAGGATGAGCGGCGCGATCTCCCGCGTGAAACGCTCGACGGCTGTTCTGTCGGGTGAGCGCACCGCGATCCGCAGCTGCACCTCTGGCAGGTCGTCCGCCACCACCTGCTCGAGCGCGAGCGCCCCGTGCGTGGCGTCGGCACCTACGTATTCCGTGCGAATCGCCTCGAAGCTGAGTCCGAGCGCGTCGAGCCGCGTGCGGAGCACGGCGTCCGCGGCGCGGGCCTTGGCATACGCTTGCGGCCACGCATACACCAACGTGCCCACGGCCTTGTACCCATAGAAGTAGGCAATCGAGACCTTGAGCTGGTCGGTCGCCGGCCGCCCCCGCACGCCCGACACCCGCACGCGGTCGGGCCCCAGTTGCTCGAGTTGAATCGTCGTGAAGTCCGCGATGCAGTCGGGCGTGATGTACGTGCGCGGATCGCCCATCTCGTAGACCAGCTGCTCCGTCACCCCGGCCACGCTGATCCGCCCGCCCGTGCCCGGATGCTTGGTGAGCTCGAAGGTGCCGTCGGGATGCGCGGCGACGATGGGATAGCCGACGTTCGCCAAATCGGGAATCCCCGCCCAGTCGACCAGGCAATTGCCCCCGCTCACCTGCGCCCCGCACTCGATCGCGTGACCCGCCACCGTCCCCGCGGCGAGCAGATCCCACGCTTCACTCCCCCAGCCGAAGGCGTGCACGAGCGGCCCGAGCGTCAGGCCCGTGTCGGTCACGCGGCCCGTGATCACGACGTCCGCGCCGCGCCCGAGGGCGTCCACCACGGGCCCAGCCCCGAGATAGGCGTTGGCCGCGAGCACGCGGTCGCGCACGTCGGTGAGCGGTCGGCCGGTGTCCAAGTTCCGGAGCTCGTGCCCACGCGCGAGCAAGCCGTCCAGGCGACCCAAGAGATCGTCGCCCGTCACCACACCCAGCCGGAGCGAACGCCCGAGCTTCTGGCGGCGCGCCACCTCCGCCACTGCCTCCGCACAGCCGCGAGGATTCACCCCGCCGGCGTTGGCCACGACCTTGATTCCCCGCTCGGCCAGCATCGGCAACAGCCGCGCGAGCATCGGGACGAAGTCGGTCGCGTAGCCGAGCGACGCG
>DATLKW010000219.1:0-4034 GCA_035538175.1 Gemmatimonadales bacterium
ACACCTGGCGGCAGGCCCGCGTCTTCACCCGGTACGGTCGTCTGATCATCTTCGGAGCACGGTGAACATCCTCATCTCGAATGACGACGGGATCCTCGCCCGGGGCCTGGGGGTGCTGGGCGAGGTGTGCGCGACGCTCGGCCAGGTCACCGTCGTGGCCCCGGATCGCGAGCAGAGCGGCACCTCGCACTCGCTCACGATCCATCGCCCGCTGCGCGCCACGAGACGGCCGGACGGGGCGTTCCAGGTGGACGGCACCCCCACCGACTGCGTGCTCCTCGCCATCGGCGTCCTCATGCCCGAGAAGCCCGACTTTGTCATCTCGGGGATCAACCATGGCCAAAACATGGGGGAAGACGTCTTCTACTCGGGTACCGTGGCCGCGGCGATGGAAGGGCTCGTCGCCGGGATCCCGAGCGTCGCGGTCTCCTACGCGGGCTCCGACTTGGACCAGCTCGCCACGCACAGCGAAGGGCTGCGCGCACTGCTCGAGCGCATCGTACGCGTCAAAGACTTTCCCAGGGAGACGCTCCTCAACATCAATCTCCCAGCCGTCTCGGGGAGCGAGGTGAAGGGCGTGAAGGTCACCCACCTGGGCAGCCGCGTGTTCAGCGAGGAGATCGCCCTCATGAAGGACCCCTGGGGCAAGGAGATCTACTGGATCGGGGGCGGGCGGATCACGTGGAGCGGCGACGCCGACTCCGACTTCCGCGCCACGAAGGACGGCTACATCTCGGTGACCCCGCTGCACATGGACATGACGAACTACGGCCTGATCGAAGTCGTGAAGCAGTGGCTCCCGAGCGATTGAACGGCCGGGGTGGGTCGGGCGCGGACGCGCGACGGGGGGCGGGGGACACCTTCGCCGGGTACCGGGTCCGCCTGGTCGAGGGCCTGCGCGTGAAGGGCATCCGCGACCTGGCAGTCCTCAAGGCCTTCGCGGAAACCCCGCGGCACCTGTTCGTGCCCGAGGCGCTGCGCCACCGCGCCTACGAGGACGCCGCCCTTCCGATCGGCAACGGCCAGACGATCTCGCAGCCGTTCATGCAAGCCCGCTACCTCGAAACCCTCCGCCTCACAGGCCGCGAACGCGTGCTCGAAATCGGGACGGGATCGGGCTACCAGACGGCCCTGCTCGGCGCGCTCGCGGCCACGGTGTTCTCGGTCGAGCGGGTCGAGACCCTCGCCCGCGCGGCCCAGCAGGCCCTGCACGCGGCGGGCGTGACCAACGTCTCGGTGCTCCTCGGCGATGGCACCCTGGGGTGGAGCGCCTACGCCCCCTATGATGCGATCCTCGTCACCGCGGGCGGGCCCCACGTGCCGCCCCCCCTCGTCGAACAGCTCGCGCCGGGGGGCAGGCTCCTCATGCCCCTCGGCGTGCGCGGCGCCCAGACGCTCACCCTCGTCGAGCGCGGGAGCGAAAGCCCGGAGCTCCGCCTCACGCCCATCGGCGCCGCCCGCTTCGTCCCCCTCCTCGGCGAGCACGGCGTCGATGCTTGAATCCTCCATCCACTGGCTGCTCGACCGGTTCCGCGACGTGGGGCTCCCGGGGATCGTCGTCCTCATGGCGATCGAATCCTCCGTGCTGCCGCTCCCCAGCGAGCTCGTCATGCCACCCGCCGGCTATCTCGCGGCGAAGGGGGAGATGGACTTCGCGACGGCGGTCGCCGCGGGCGTGCTGGGGAGCATCTTAGGCTCCCTCGCGAACTACGGCCTCGCCCGCTGGCTCGGCCGAGCGTTCTTCGTGCGCCTCGGGAAGTACGTCCTGATCACGGGGAAGGGCCTCGAGCGCTCGGAACGTTACTTCGCGGCCCACGGTGAAATCAGCATCTTCATGGGACGCCTCCTGCCGGTCGTCCGGCACCTGATCTCGATCCCCGCTGGGATCGCCCGCATGGCGGTCGGCCGCTTCGTGCTGTTCACCGGGCTCGGGGCGCTCCTCTGGTGTGCGATCCTGACGTGGATCGGCTGGTTCATCGGCAGCCGGGAAACAGTGATCCTGGCCGCCCTCGACCAGGAGGCCCGCCGCTATACCGGCCGGGCGCTCCTCGTGCTCCTCCCGCTCCTCGCGCTCACGGCCGGGGCGTACGTCTGGTGGCAGCGGCGCCGGGCGTCGCACGCAGAGACAGCAGGGGTGAGCCCGTTCGGGGAAGGGCAGGGGAAGGGGGAAGGGGGAGGGGGAGGGAAGGCGGGCACGACGTGACCGCTGTACGGTTCGTCGTGCACGGCCGGGTCCAGGGCGTCGGGTTTCGCTGGTTCGTGTGGCGCGAGGCGGAGCGGCTCACGCTCCGGGGCGTCGTGCGCAACCTGCGGGATGGGTCGGTCGAGGTCATCGCCGCCGGATCTGAAGAGGGGCTCGAAGCCCTCGAGCGCGCGCTCGCCCAGGGCCCCGCGATGGCCGAGGTCGAGCGCGTGGAGAAGAGCGCCGTTCCACACGAGCTCGCGATCCCGAACGGGTTCGACATCCGTTAATCAACGAGGGGGCCCGTGACTGCCACCATCACCGTCCAGGACATCTACCACGCGATCCGTGACGTGCCCGACTTCCCGAAGCCGGGCATCCTCTTCAAGGACATCACCCCGCTCTTGCTCAATCCGCGCGCCTTCCGCCGCGCGGTGGAGCTCATGGTGACGCCGTTTCAAGCGGTCCGGCCGAGCCGCGTCGTGTCGATCGAGTCCCGCGGGTTCCTGCTGGGCGCCCCGATCGCCCTCGCTTTGGAGGCCGGGCTCGTCCCGATCCGCAAGCCCGGCAAGCTCCCCGCCGCTCGGGGGCGCGTCGAGTACGCCCTCGAATACGGCACCGACGCGTTAGAGATGCACCGAGACGCCGTGGGCGTGGGGGATCGGGTGCTGATCGTCGATGACGTGCTCGCCACCGGCGGTACGGCGGAAGCCGCAGGCAAGCTCGTCCAAGCGCACGGCGCCAAGGTCGTGGGCTTCACGTTCTTGATCGAGCTCGATTCTCTCAAAGGGCGCATGCGGCTGCGCGAGGAGCGCGTCGAGGCGGTGCTGCACTACGCGTAATCCCTCGGTGCCCCTCCCGCTCCTGCCGGAACGCTGGGTTGGCCCAGCAGGAGTCGTCCGATGAACGGCTACAACTTCACGGATCGGGTCCGCACGGTCCTCCAGCTGTCCCGCGCCGAGGCGACCCGACTGCGCCATGCGTACGTCGGGACCGAACACATTCTGTTGGGCTTGATCCGTGAAGGCGAGGGCATTGCGGTGGCGGTGCTCACGAATCTGAACGTCGACTTGGAAGAGCTCCAGGAGAAGATCGAGGGGACGGTCGAGAAGGGAAAGGCCGCAGCGGCCGGCCCGGATCTCCCGTACGCGGCGCGCGCGAAGAAGGTCCTCGAGTTCGCTATGGACGAGGCACGCGAGCTGAAGCACTCCTACGTCGGCACCGAACACTTGCTGCTCGGCCTCCTGCGGGAAGAGAAAGGGATCGCGGCCGAGGTGCTCACCGAGGCCGGTGTGACGCTCCCAAGGGCACGGGCCGAGACGCTGCGGCTGATTGGTTCGGAGATGCCATCTGGGGCGTCCCCGGAGCAGCGTCGCTCGCACATTGTCACTCGGATGCACGAGCTGGTCGCGGAGCTCGGGAGGTTGCTCGACGAGCTCGGCCAGCAGCCCTAACTGCTCCACTATCGCGCTAAAGCGTTGGAAAGAGAACTTGCCTGGGAAGGATTTCGGTGGGTCCTGGCAGCGCACGGGCGGGTCGTCTGACCCCGCCGTCGCCCGACACTCGTCCGCCCCGCTGAAGATTATTGCCTGGGAGGGGACTTGCGGCAAGACCCGGGGGCCGTTCCAGATTCGCGGCCGTGAGCCGAACCAGCTCACCGTGAACGCAGACCATTTCGCCTGCGGACTCGCGTTCGCGCTAAGCCAACCGGCCAAAGAGAGGTCTGCGTTCCCATGCGCCTGCTGCTTTCGACCATCGGATCGCGGGGCGATGTCCAACCCTTGGTGGCCCTGGCGTCAGAGCTCCGAGCGCTCGGTCAGGAGGCCCGCCTGTGCGTGCCGCCCGACTTCTG
>DATLKW010000220.1:0-18721 GCA_035538175.1 Gemmatimonadales bacterium
GTAGCTCGTGCGGAGCAGCGCGAAGGGCGGCGGCACCCGTGGATGCCACTGCCCGGCGACCGCGAGACTCGCGAGCCAGCACGCCGCCAGGAGGGCGATGTCGATCCCCACGACCAACGTGCCGCGCACCACGAGGCCCCACGGCTGGCGCAGGTCGACCAAAACGTGCACGTGGCGCACGCCGCCCGGGGGGCCGCCGATGCGGCGTTCGCCGCGCACGCTCCAGCCCGTGCGCGTCCAAATCACGCGCGCGCTGGGGCGCGGCGGTGGCGCGGGGGGAGACAGTACGATTTGGTAGGGAGGCTGGAGCCCCGTCCCCCCCTCGAGGAAGCGAGCGACCCGTGCCGCCGGGATCAACCGGGTCCGGGGACCCACGCCCACCGTGAGCACCTCGCCGCCGGCCAGCGGCGCCACGAGGAGGTAATGGCGTCCGGGGCTCCGGTCGAGGCGCTCCACGCGCGGCCCACGCGCCGTTTCGGGTGAGCGCACGAAGGCCGCCACGAGCGACGGCGGGAGGTCCACCCCGGCGAGTCGGATCTCCGCGGTGGGTTCCCCCGCTCGATGCCACACCGCCAGGCTGGCCGGATAGGAATCCGCGGCGAGCGGTGAGGCGCGCCACCACGCGTACAGTTCGCCTGGTGTCTCGGGTGGGGGCGCGGGCGGGGCTTGCCCCATGCGTTCGAGCAGGGACACCGCCCGCACGTCGGTCGCGGTATCCAGGCCCATGGCATCGCGGTCGGCGAGGGCGAGTCGGCCCTCGAGCGCGGCGCCCCACGTGATCAGCGCGGCGGCCGTCCCCGCCACGGTGGCGATCCCGAGACCAGCCCACGCGCGAGGCGCGGGCGTGAGTACGCCCACGAGCGCCGGCAGCCAGACGAAGGTGTACCACTCGGGCCAGGCGCCGTTGGGGTACCACAACCACAGCCCGACGACCGCCGCGCCGACGGCCCAGGCGCACGCGGCCGCCGGGACCCAGGAGGCGCGACGGGGTTCGGCCGGGCCGCGCACGAGCGCCGCGGCCACGAGGACCAGGGCCATCGCCGCCGCCGCCACCGCCACCTCCCACCCCAACCACAAGCCGAATCCCACGCCGCCCGCCGGGGGCTCGATCCCGCGCCCGAAGTAGCGCACGACGTAGGGGGCGGCGAGCGCGAGGAGGCCCGCCGCGCCCACGTTCCAGGCGCGGCGCTGCAGGCCGCGCCGCCACAGCGTGGCCGCCGCCACCAGCGCGATGATGCTGCCCGCCGTCAGCGTGCCCGCGGACGCGGTGAGGCCGAGGGGGAGCGGACGGGCGGACGTGGTCGGGGAGAACCAGTCCCCCAGGGGAACGGAGTCTCGGAACGCCAGGACGGCGCTCCCCGTGGCGGCGAGCGTCACGAGCCACCGCCACCCCCCGGCGGGTGCGGCGAGGAACAGGAGGAGCAGGACGAGGGCGAGGGCGCCGCGGGCCCGCCCGGTGGCGGCTTGGCGCGCGGCGCCATAGGCGACGGCTTCCGACGGGGTAACCGGTGCGACGCTGAACAGCGTGCCCCCGGGATCGCACTTCGTCGGGTGGTCGACGGCGGCGCGCAGGCAGTAATCGAACACCACCTCGGCCCGCGGGGCGAGGCCGGGGCCGTAGAAGCGCAGGGCGATGTCGTGCGTCGCTTCAAACTGCGCGCTCAGGGCACGGGAGCGGTCGAGTACGGCCGGCGCGGCGTCGAGTAACACGCTGCCGACCACGCTGCCACCGCCCGGCGTCTGGCGCCGAGCCTCGAGCGCTACGTAGAATGGGGTGATGACGGTGCGCAGCTCCGCGGTGTCCCGCACGGGAACGAGCCGGTGGCGCCCGGCCCACGCGAATGGCGCGCCGTCGGGTTCGAGGACCGCCACGCCCCGCTCGACCCCCGGGGTGCGGGTGCCCGATCGCACCACGCGAGCGAGGGTCTCGAACGCGGCCTCCTGCGGCAGGGGGGCCGCCGTCGCGCCCTGCGCCGCGAGCCGCCGCGCCTCGGCCACGGCCGCCGCGAGCGCGCCTTTGAGCTCCGACGAATCGCGCGGGATTCGGGCCGCCCGCAGCTCAGCCCAGCAGCAGGCGATGCGCTGCACCTGCCACATGCCGCTGACGAGGAGCACGCCCAGCCCGAGGCAGGCGACGCCCGCCGCGACGTTCCGCCGCGAGCGCGGCCGGCGCGCGACGGCGAGGAATGCGGTCGCGAGCGCAGCGGCGCCCGCGGCCCACGCCCAGCTCGCGCCCCCTTGGCGCACCCACGCGGCCGCCGCGACGGCGGCGGAACAGCCGGCGAGCGCTACGTGAGCGCGCCGCTGCATCTGAAGACGCTCGTCCCCGACGAGGTCCGCTTCGTTCTGGAGCGCGATGCGCGCCTCCTCGTGCCGGTGGGCACGTGCGAGCAGCACGGGCCCCACCTGCCGCTTGGCTGCGACACCATCATCGTGGAGCGCTTGGCCGACGACCTTTCGGCATCGCTGGAGATCCTCCGCGCCCCCACCATCGAATATGGCGTGAATAACGCCACCGAGCGGCCGTTTCCCGGGAACGCCTCCGTCCGCCGCAAGACGCTGCATCGCTGGATGAACGACCTGCTCGGCTCGTGGGAGCAGGCGGGGGTCGACGCCTTCATTATTCTGACGGCGCACGGGCACGACCCCCACCAAGAGGCGCTTTCGACGTTGCGCACCCAGCGGGCTCGGGTCTTCACGGTGGACGTGTTCGACCTCGACTTCAGCGGCCACCTCGAGGACGGCGACGGGCCGATGCACGGCAGCGAGCTCGACACGTCCCTCCTGCTCTACCTTGCCCCCGAGCTCGTCCGCATGGACCGCGCGCAGGATTTCCTGTTGCCGGCGCGGCAGGTGACGCGCATCCGGCGCACGGGGCGCGGCGCCGTTCCCAAGCGCTCCCCCGGCTCGCTCGGCCGCCCCTCGCTCGCCACGCGAGAGAAGGGTGAGCGCCTGTACACCATGATCCGCGAACGGATCGCGACGCGCGTGCTCGGAGCGCCGGTGTCGTGACGGCGCTGTGGCTCGCGCTTGTCGTGGTCCAGGCGCCGCTCGACGAAGCGACGCTCGTCGTGCGACGTGACACCCAGCAGACGGCGCGCGAGGCGTTCCGGCTGGCGCCCGCGCGCAGCCCGGCGGGCGGCTGGACGCTGGCGACCACCATCCGCTACGAACGCAGCCGTCCGGTGCTCGTGCTC
Organism: Gemmatimonadales bacterium; assembly: GCA_035538175.1. Classification (GTDB taxonomy): domain Bacteria; phylum Gemmatimonadota; class Gemmatimonadetes; order Gemmatimonadales; family GWC2-71-9; genus AG41. Next base: position 3,198 of record DATLKW010000220.1, read on the forward strand.
GGTCCGGTGGTCGAACTCGACCCGGATTCCGACGTGGCGACGCTCGAGTACACGGTCGCCGATCCGCGGGATCCGGTCCGGATTGTCGGCCAGGCGGGCCGCGGCCGGTTTCTCGTCCGCGTCCTCGGGCGCCGCACCGAGCGCGCCCGCGAATTCGTCGCCGGCCACCCCCTGGCGGTGCTCGACGATTCGGTCTTCGCCCTCTACCTCCCGCTCGCCTGGCGGGGGCGGCGCGACGCCATCGCTGTGACGGCCCTGTTCCCCCGGGCGGGCCGCCGGGAGCTCCTCCGGGTCTCGGACATCGGGACCGAGCGGACGACGCTCAACCGCGACTCGGCGTCGCTCCGGCACATCGTAGTATCCGGGGGGGAGAACCGCCTGGTACACGTCTGGCTGGGGGGGGACGGGCGTCTGGCGAAGGTGGAGATTCCATCGCGTGGGCTGGTGGCCGAGCGGCAGCCGGCCCCCTAAGGACACCTCCCCACACCCAGCCCCGCCACGACGTGGTCACCTCTTCGGGGCGGGGCGCCGCGAAGCTACATTGTCGCGTCGTCGAAACTTGCGGCAGTTGCACCGCGTACAAGGGGTCGTCTCCACGACCGCGTCAAGGAGCGCCATGAGGCCTCTGTTGTCTTACGTCGGGCTGGCCGTCTGCCCGGTCCTCGCCGTGTGTCAGCGTCCCGTCTCCAGCACCCTGTCCCTCGCGGACGCCGTCGCGCTCGCGCGCACGAATAATCCCGCGTATCGGACGGCGATCAACGATCGTGCACCCGCGGTCTGGGGCGTGCGCAACGCCTGGTCGAGCGTCCTCGTGCCGAGTGTCAACGCGTCGGGGGGCGTCGGCTACGCGGGGCCGGGCAATCAGAGCTTCCTGACCACGAACTTCTCCCAGACCGTATCCACCTGGTCTTCGAACTACAGTGTGGGGTTGGGCTGGACGCTGTCCGGCCAGACGCTCACGTTGCCCGGGCTCCGGGGAGCGCAGCTCTCGGCCGCGGACGCCGACGTCGGCGGGGCGGAGACCAATCTCGTGACCTTGGTCACGCAGCAGTACCTCACCGTCCTCCAGGCCCGCGACAATGCTGCGGTGGCGCGCCGGCAACTCGCGCATGACGAGGAGTTCCAGAAGCTCGCCCAGGCGCGCTACGATGTCGGACGCACCTCGCTCCTCGACGTTCGGCAGGCGCAGGTGGCGCGCGGGCAGGCCGCGGTGGCGTCCTTGCGGGCCGAGACGGCGGTCCAGGTGGAGAAGCTGCGCCTGTTCCAGGAGATCGGCGTGACGGCACCGGCGGATCTCCAGGGGGTCCAGCTCACGGACACCTTCCCGCTGCAGACGCCCACCTGGCAGCTCGCCACGCTGCTGACGATGGCCGAGCAGCAGAATCCGGCGCTCCGGGCGCTCCGCGAACGCGAGCATGCGGCGAGCTGGAACGTGCGGGCGGCGACGTCGAGCTACGGGCCGTCGCTGTCGCTCTCGGCCGGCTGGTCGGGCTTCACGCAAAAGCTCTCCAATCTGGCGCCCTCGTACGCGGCGATCGACGCCGGGGCGGCGGCGAACGACTCGACCTGCCAGTACGCCAACCGGGCCTGGCTCAACGCCGGGTCGGTGGCGCTCGACTGCTCGCTGTATCTGGCGCAGGGCACGCAGCAGAAGCAGGCGCTCGCCGCGCAGAACGGGGCCTACCCGTTCCACTTCACCCCCCAGCCGTTCCAGGCGCGCCTGACGGTGTCGATCCCGTTGTGGGGGAACTTCCAGCAGCCGTTCGCGGTGTCGCAGGCCAAGGCCCAAGACCAGGATCTGGAGGAGTCGGTGCGGGCGCGCGGCCTCCAGCTCCAGACCGACGTGACCCAGGCGTTCCTGACGTTGCAGACGGCCTTTCAGGCGATCTCGATCCAGGACACGAGCCGCACGGCGGCGCGCGAGCAGCTCGAGCTTGCCACGCAACGCTACCGCGTCGGCTCCGGCACCTTTTTCGAGCTGCTCGATGCGCAGGTGGCGGCGCTCCGCGCGGAGACGGACTACGTGAATGCGGTGTACGACTATCACAAGGCGCTGGCCGCGCTCGAAGCCGCTGTGGGCCGGCCGCTGCGGTAACGAGAGGACTCGATGGCCATGTCGAAGCGGAGCAAAGTGATGGTGGGCGGCGGCGCCGCCGCGCTGATCGTGGTGCTCGTGGTGATCAGCGCGGGCGCCCGACGCGACCGTGGCGCGGAGGTGCGGTTCGAGACCGTGAAGCGCCGCGACTTGGTCGCGGTCGTCACGTCGAGTGGCAAGATCCAGCCTAAGAAGAAGGTCGACATCTCGGCCGACATCACGGGGCGGATCACGCGGATCGCCGTGCGTGAGGGTGACTTCGTGAAGCAGGGGCAGTTTCTCCTGCAGATCGACCCCACGATCTACCAGGCCAACTTGCAGCAGGCCGCCGCCACGCTGGCGTCGTCCCAGGCGGCCGCGGTGCAGGCCCGCGCCAACCGCGATCAAGCCGAGCGGGCGTTGACGCGCACCAAGGAGCTGCACACCCAGAGTCCCAATCTCGTCTCCCAGGAGCAGCTCGAGCAGGCGCAGACGGCCTTCGACGTCGCCGAGGCGAATCGCACGGCGGCCGACCACCAGGTCGACCAGGCGCGCGCCGCGGTGCAGTCCGCCCGGGACAACCTGCGCAAGACCACGCTGGTGGCGCCGATGTCGGGTCGCGTCACGCGCCTGGCGGTCGAGGAGGGCGAGGTGGCGGTGCCGAGCACGTTCTCGAAGGACATCGGCCTGTTGATGACGGTCTCGGACCTGTCGGTAATTCAGGCAAAGGTCAAGGTGGACGAAACCGACGTCGTCCGGGTCCACCTCGGCGACTCTGTCGAGGTGGCGATCGACGCGTTCCCCGACACCACGTTCACGGGGCACGTCACCAAGGTGTCCGACTCGAGCGTGCGGGACGCGACGCAGACGGCGACGGGCCAGAGCGACCGTGCCGTGGACTACGAGGTCGAGATCACGCTCAACAAGCCGCCGGCCGACATCCGACCCGATCTCTCGGCCACGGCGCGTGTGGTGACCGATACGCGGCGACAGGCGCTCTCGATTCCGATCATCGCCCTGACCGTGCGGGAGAACAAGCCCGTGTCGACGGAGACCCGTCCCGTGGATACGACGGTCTTCCGCCGGAAGAAGGAGGCTGAGGGTGTCTTCTTCGTGAAGGACGGGATCGCGACCTTCCGGCCCGTCAAGGTGGGCATCGCCGGGGACGAGTATTTCGAGGTGATCGACGGCTTGAAGGGCGGCGAGACGATCGTCGCCGGGCCCTACCAAGCGATTCGCGATCTGAAGGACGGGGCCCGCGTGCGCCAGATGAAGGTGTCGGCCGACTCGACGAAGAAGAAGGGGGCCGCGTGACGGCCGTGCAACCGTTCCGGACGGGCGACACGCCGCTGCCCGACGTCATCATCCTCACGCATAAGTTGACGCGCGCCTACGAGATGGGCAGCGAGGTCGTGCGCGCGCTGCAGGGCGTAAGCCTACAGATCCGCAAGAACGAGTACGTCGCGGTGATGGGGCCCTCCGGCTCCGGCAAGTCGACGCTCATGAATCTGATCGGGTGCCTGGATACCCCCACCTCTGGCGAGTACTGGCTCAACGGCCAGAAGGTCTCCGAGCTGAACGACGACGCGCTGGCCCGCATCCGCAACAAGGAGATCGGGTTCGTGTTCCAGACCTTCAATCTCCTGCCCCGGGCGACCGCGCTGCACAACGTGGAGTTGCCGCTCATCTACGCCGGCCTCGGCGCGCGTGTCCGGCGGGCCCAGGCGGTACAAGCGCTCGAGCGCGTTGGGCTGGGCGACCGCATGGAGCACCGCCCCAACGAGCTGTCGGGCGGGCAGCGCCAGCGCGTCGCGATCGCGCGGGCGCTCGTCAACGGCCCCTCCATTCTGTTGGCCGACGAGCCGACCGGGAACCTCGATTCCACCACGAGCGCCGAGATCATGGGCGTGTTCCGCGACCTTCATGGCCAGGGGCAGACCATCGTCATGGTGACCCACGAGCACGACATCGCCGCGCACGCGGCCCGGGTCGTCACCTTGCGCGACGGCGTGGTGGCCACGGACCAACGGCAGGCCGCCTAGATGCCCGTGTGGGAGGCGATCCGGCTCGCCCTCCAGACGATCCGGGCGCAGAAGTTGAAGAGCGGCTTTTCACTCATCGGTGTCTTCATCGGGGTCGCGTCGCTCATCGCCGCTTGGTCGATCGTCAACGGCGTCAACCGGTACATGACCGAGCGGTTCGCGCAGACCCTCTTTGGCATCAACACGTTTCAGTTGCGGCGCCGCCCGATGTTCACGCCGAACGTGCCCGACTCCGTGTGGCGGGCCTGGGCGCGGCGCCCCCGCATCCGCTTCAGCGACGCGGCCGCGCTGAACGCCGGCTTCAGCGTCCCGGTCCTCACTGCCTCGGAGTCGAGTGAGAACACGACGGTCTCGTACCGCGACAAGCAGGCACGGGACATCGAACTCACCGCCGCGAGCGAAGGCTATTTCGAAATCAAGGATCTTCGGCTCGCGCTGGGACGGGCGTTCACGGCCCAGGAAAACCGGTCTGGGGCGGCGGTCGCGGTGCTGGGCGACGCGGTCGCCCAGCGATTGTTCGTCGATCGGTCGCCGTTGGATCAGCTGGTGCGGATCGGCGGGATCGGGTATCGCGTGATCGGCGTCGTGGAGAAGCAGGGGAGCCTGCTCGGCTTCCCGCTCGACCGCTTCGTCGTCGTCCCGGCCCTGTCGCCCGCGCAGAATATGGTGAACCCTCCCGGGATCCTCGACGCCTTCCTCGTGAAGGCGCAGTCGGAGCCCGAGATGCGGCTGGCGATGGACGAAGCCGAGGGGATCATGCGCAGTCGCCGCCACTTGCGGCCCGGGCAGGATGACAACTTCGCGCTCGACACGTCCGAGGGCGTGCAGCGGTTCTGGGCGGGCATCAGCCGAATCCTCGTGGTGGTGCTGCCCGGCGTCGTGGTGGTGTCGCTCGTGATCGGCGGCATCGTGATCATGAACATCATGCTGATGTCCGTCGCGGAGCGAACGCGCGAGATCGGTCTCCGCAAGTCGCTCGGGGCCCGGCGGCGCGACGTGTTGCGGCAGTTCCTCGCGGAATCGGCCGCGATCGCCACAGTCGGCGCCGCGTTCGGCGTCCTCGCCGGCATCGGGCTCACGCTCCTGATCGCCGCGGCCTCTCCCCTCCCCGCGAGCATGGCGCCAGCGTCGATCATCCTGGGCGTGGTGATGGGCGCCGGGGTGGGCGTCGTGTTCGGCGTCTATCCCGCCGGCCGCGCGGCGCGCCTCGATCCGATCGCCGCGCTGCGACAGGAGTAGCCGTGACCGCCCTGTTCGAAGGGGTCGGGATCGCGCTCGCCTCGCTCCGCGCCCATAAGATGCGGGCCGCCCTCACCATCCTGGGGGTGGCCATCGGCGTCTCGGTGGTCATGGTGATCGGCGCGCTGATCAGCGGATTCAACAAGGGCATCTCCGACATGCTCGCGTCGCTCGGGCCGAAGACGTTCTGGGTCGGGCGCTATTGGGGCGGGCAGAGCGACGTGGACCCCGAGGATCCCGATCCGTGGCGGCGACGCCCGCCGCTGACCATGCAGGAGGCCACCCGGCTTCAGCAGCTCCCCTCGATCGCCTTCGTGGTCGTCGACGAGCGCACGTCGGCGGACATCGCTTTCGAAGGCCACCGCATGACGGCCATCAACATTCGCGGGCGCGACGCCGACTGGCCAAAGATCGAGGGGGGGCAAATCCATCCGGGGCGGTCGTTCAGTCGTGTCGAGGACGCCGCGAACGGTCACGTGGCCGTGGTGAACGCGAAACTCGCGGACAACCTCTTCGGGCTGCGCGACCCGATGGGGCGTCGCATCAAGATCAGCGGGGTCCCCTACGACGTGATCGGCGTCTACGAGCCCCCCCCACGGCTCTTCGGGGGCCAGGACCAACCCGAAGCCATCATCCCGCACGGCACCTTCACGAAGGACCTCCAGTACTGGCGGGGCTGGATGGACATGTTCGTCGTACCGCAGGACACCGTCTCGCTCCAGCGGGCGATGGACGATGTCATCATGGCGCTGCGCGCGATGCGCGGCCTGCGTCCGGGGCAGCGGAACAACTTCGACGCGGTCACCCAGGAGGTCTACGTCAAGGCCATCAACAGCTTCACCCTGGTCGCCCGGGTGCTCATGATCGCGCTCTCGATGGTCGGGCTCATGGTTGGCGGCGTCGGCGTGGTCGCGATCATGATGATTTCGGTCACCGAGCGCACGCGGGAGATCGGCGTGCGGAAGGCGCTCGGGGCCACGCGGCGCGAGATCCTGTGGCAGTTCCTGGTGGAGGCAGCCACCCTCACGCTCGTCGGCGGGGCGGTCGGCATGGCGGTGGGGTGGCTCACCTCGCTGGTGCTCGCTGCGGCTACGCCGGTCCCGACCTATGTCCCGCTTGGCTCCGTTCTCGTCGCCCTAGTCGCCGCGGCGGTCACGGGCCTCCTGTTCGGCCTCTACCCGGCGAACAAAGCCTCGCGACTCGATCCGGTCGAAGCGCTGCGCTACGAGTAGAGCCTGAGAGCCGGCCCCGCCGGGGACGGTGGGGACCGTGCGAACCCTCCTCCACCAAGCCTCGCGGCCTTCGTAAGTTCCCCCCATGCAATTCTCCGAGGCGATCGTTCAAGCGTTCCAAACGGTGTGGAGGCATAAGCTCCGCTCCTTTTTCACCCTGCTCGGCATCATCGTCTCGGTCGCGTTTCTCGTGGCCGTGGTGGCGGTCATCCAAGGCATGAACGCGTACGTGCGCGAGCGGATCGCCGGCGCGATCGTCGGGGTCAATGCCTTCCAAATCCGGCGCGACCCGATCCAGGTCGGCTTCATCGACGACGAAGAGTGGAAGCGAATCCAGCGCCGACCGATCATCGCCCCGGAAGACCTCCGCTACGTCGAGCGCGCGCTCCCCGACGCGCAAGCGATCTCGCTGCAGTCCGGGTGGCCGACCCCGATGGCCGACGTGCAGTGGCGGAACCGGACGGTGGGCGACGTGCTCGTCTTCGGCGTCACCCCGCCCTTCGTCGCGGTGCAGGACTACACGTTCGCCGCGGGGACGCCCTTCACCGAGGTGGACCAGCAGCAGCGCAGGCTGGTTGCCGTGCTCGGGTTCGACGTGGCCGACAAGCTGTTCGGCACGCCCGCGCTCGCCATCGGTAGCGCCATTCGCATCCGCGGCGCCCAGGTCACGGTGAAGGGGGTCATCGCGAAGAAGGGAACCGTGCTGGGGCAATCGTGGGACGGCTTCGTCATGCTCCCGCTCACAACGTTCGAGGCGTTGTACGGCCGGCGGCAGACGACCGTGATTTCGGTCAAGATGCCGACGGCGGCCAGCGTGGCGGACGGCATGCTCCGCGCCGAGGAGGCGATGCGCATCGCACACCACCTCCGGCCGGGGCAGGAGGACAATTTCACCGTCGACACGGGGGAAGGACTGATCGCCTTCTGGGGGAAGCTCACGCGCGTGATCTTCACGGTCGTGCCCGCTGTCGTGGCGATCGGCATCGTGGTGGGTGGGATCGTCATCATGAACATCATGCTGATGAGCGTCAGCGAGCGCACGCGCGAGATCGGCATCCGCAAGTCGCTCGGCGCCTCCCGGCGCGACATTCGCCGGCAATTTCTCGCGGAGTCGGCCACCCTGTCCTTGCTTGGCGGCGCGGCGGGTCTCCTCGCCGGAAGCGCGCTCGCCGCGCTCGTCGAGATGGCCTCGCCCCTGCCCGCCCGCGTGACGGCGTGGTCGGTGGCCGTGGCCTTGGGCTTGGGCATCAGTGTGGGGATCGTGTTCGGCGTCTACCCTGCGCATCGGGCCGCCCGGCTCGACCCCATCGAAGCGCTGCGCTCGGAATAACGTGGCGCTGCATTCGGTGCGCGAGGGGTGGCTGATCGCCGTGGATCAGCTCCGGGCGAACAAGCTGCGCTCGGGGCTGACCGTCCTCGGCGTGGTCATCGGGATCGCGACCGTCATGGCCATGGCGTCGATCGTGACGGGCTTCCGGGAGCAGATCGTGAACACGATCGAGGTGGTCGGGCCCACGACCTTTCGCGTCCTGCGCTTCTTCTCCTCGACGCCGCTCAATCCCGACGCGTTGCCGCGCGAGGTCCGCATCCGGCCCGCCCTCGCGCCCGAGGAGGCCGAGGCGATCGCCCGCCTCCCCGAGATCCACTACGCCGCCATTTGGACGCAGGTGTTCCAGCGGTACGAGTACCTTGCGGCCCGCACGCAGATCCTGGGTGTGTTCGGCGCCGACGACCGTTATATGGAAATCCTCGGTGGTGGGCTGAGTCGGGGCCGCCTCTTTACGACGGCCGAGATGCGCAACGGCGTGGCCGTCGTGGTGCTTGAACAGCGGACCGTGGACCGGCTGTTCGGACCCCGAGAGCCGGTCGGCGCGGTCGTGCGCATCGGCGGCAATCCGTTCCGGGTCATCGGCGTGTGGCAGCGCCCGACCAATATCTTCGAGGTCCCGGGCGCGCCCGAGATGGGCGGGGTCGTCCCGTTCGAGGCGGCCCGCGCGCGTTTTCCCATCGACCGCGTGAACGGCCTCATCATTCTGGTGAAACCCCGACCTAGCGTTGGCGTGGCGCGGGCGATGGATGCGACCACGGTACAGCTGCGGCGCATGCGGGGGCTCCGGGCCGGGCAGCCCAATACGTTCGACCTCCTGACGTCCGATCAGGTCCTCGGCGTCTTCGACAGCCTGACCTTCGCGTTCTTCTTCGTGATGCTCGTCTTGTCGAGCATTGCGCTCCTGGTGGGTGGCATCGGGGTGATGGCGATTATGATGGTATCGGTCACGAGCCGCACGCGGGAGATCGGGCTCCGCAAGGCGCTTGGCGCCAGTCGTCGCGATGTACTGTGGCAGTTCCTCGTGGAAGCGGCGACCCTGACCTTGCTGGGCGGCGTGCTCGGCATCGTGCTCGGGACCGTCACGGGCGAGGTGTTGAAGCGGCTGCTCGATTTCAGTACGACGGTGCCGGTCTGGAGCGCCGCGATCGCGACGATGGTGTCCATCGCCGTCGGCGTCGTCTTTGGGATCGCTCCCGCGGCGAGGGCCGCGAGACTGGACCCCGTCGAAGCGCTGCGCTACGAGTAGCGCGAGGGCGGCGGGGGTCGTGGCGAGCGGTGCACGGATCGAGCCCGTCGCCCACCTCGTCGACGTGAATCACGCCGTACCACCGTTCGATCGGAGGCCCGCGTGCCCGACCACACCGTCGATCTCCTCGCAATCGCTGCGCACCGCGACGACGTCGAGTTGACGTGCGGGGGGACGCTGGCCAAGGCCGTGCGCGCCGGTCACCGCGTGGGGATCGTCGACTTGACCGCGGGGGAGAGTGGCACGCGAGGGGACGCCGCCACGCGCGCCGCCGAAGCGGAGCGCGCGGCACGGGCGCTGAGCGTCCCGGTGCGGCTCAACGCTGGCCTGCCCGACGCGCATCTCGCGAACGACGAACCGTCGCGCGCCACCGTGGTCGGCCTTATCCGGGCGACCCGCCCCCGCGTCGTCATCCTCCCCTTCCCCGTGGGGCGTCATCCCGACCACCGCATTGCCTCCGAGCTGGGTCGCGACGCGTGCTATCTAGCGGGGCTCGCGAAATACGGCGGGGGCGGCGCGCCGCACCGCCCCTTCAAGGTGCTCTACGCCCTCGCCTACCGCGAGGATCCCGTGAAGCCCTCGTTCGTGGTGGACATCTCCGAGACGTTCGATGCGAAAATGGCGGCCATCCGGTGTTACGGGTCCCAGTTCGACGGGGCGAAGGCCGCCGGCGAGGTGTTTCCAACTGGGCAGGATCTCTACGAGCTCCTCCGCGTCCAGTCGGCACATTACGGCTCCCTCATCCGCCGGGCCTACGGCGAGCCGTTTTTCTGCTACGAGACGCTTGAAGTCCAGGACGTGCTGCAGCTTGGCGTGCAGTCTCTGTAGCCTCTAAATTCACCGTCATGCCCAAGCGCTTGGTGTATCTCGACAACGCGGCAACGACCGCGGTGCGCCCGGAAGTGCTCGAGGCGATGTTGCCGTACCTGGGGCGGGAGGCCTTCGGCAATCCCTCGTCGGCTCACCGCGTAGGTCGCGCCGCCCGTGCGGGCGTCGAGGAGGCCAAGCGGCGGATTGCCGCGGCGCTCGGCGTCGAGCCGGGCGAGGTGATCTTCACTTCGGGTGGCACGGAGGCCGACAACCTCGCGGTGATCGGCGCCGCGCTCGCGGCGCGCGCGCGGGGCGCCCCGTTCCGCGTCGCGGTCTCGGCGATCGAGCACAAGGCCGTGTTGGCCGCCGCCCACGCGGTGACGCGGCTCGGGGGGCAGGAGATCACGCTCCCCGTGGACGGCTGCGCGCGGGTGTTGGAGGGGCCGCTCGCGGACGCGCTGGCCCAGGGGGTCGCGGTGGTGAGCGTGATGTGGGTGAACAACGAGATCGGGGTCATTGAGCCGGTGGCTCGCCTCGCCGAGCGATGTCGCGGCGCGGGCGTGCCGCTCCACGTCGACGCCGTGCAGGCGTTCGGCAAAGTGCCGGTGACGGTCCCGGCTTCGGGGTGCACCTTGCTCACGATTTCGGGTCACAAGATCGGCGGCCCCAAGGGGGTCGGTGCGCTGATCGTGCGCGACCGCCACGCGCTGGAGGCGATCCTCCACGGCGGGGGCCAGCAGTTCGGTATTCGCCCAGGAACGGAGAACGTCCCGGGGATCGTGGCGCTCGGGGTAGCGGTCGAGCTCGCCGCGGCGGAGCAGGCCGAGTTCGCGGGCCGCGTCGCCGCCCTGCGCGACGAGCTCGAGGAGCGCCTCCTCGGCATCCTCCCCGATGCCGTGATTCATGCCGCGTCCGCCGAGCGCGCGCCGCACGTGTGTAACGTCTCCATCCCCGGCACGGACGCCGAGGCGCTGCTCATGCACTTGGATCTCGCCGGCATCGCGTGCTCCTCGGGGTCCGCGTGCAGCACGGGGATGGTGGAGCCGTCGCACGTGCTCACGGCGATGGGCGTGCCGCGCGAGCTCGGCGTGGCGGCGCTGCGCTTCTCCTTCGGGAAGGACAACACGGCGGAGGACGTGGCGGCCGTCGTCGGCGCGCTCCCCAAGATCGTGGAGAAGGTGCGGGCCTTGTCGGCCGTCCTGCATCGATGAGCGAGCGGGTGCTGGTCGCGATGTCGGGTGGCGTGGACTCGTCCGTTGCCGCCGCGTTGCTCGTCGAGCAGGGGTACGAGGTGGTGGGCGCGACGATGAAGCTGTTCTGTTATGGCGACGCGGTGCCCGACCGCCCCTGTTGCTCGCTCGACTCGATCACCGACGCCCGCCTCGTCGCCCACCGGCTCGGCATTCCGCACTATATCCTCAACCTCGAAGACCGCTTCGGCCACGACGTCATCGCCGACTTCGTCGCCGAGTACGCGCGCGGGCGCACGCCGATTCCGTGTGTCCGCTGCAACTCGTTCACCAAGTTCCGCGACTTCCTCTACCACGCCGACGCGCTCGACTGCGCCTACGTGGCGACGGGCCACTATGCGATCGCCCGCGACGGAGCGTTGTTCCGTGCGCACGACCGCGCGAAGGACCAGACCTACTTCCTCTGGGGCATCGACCGCGGGGTGGTGCCGCGGATGCTCACGCCCGTGGGGGAACTGTCGAAGAGCGAGACGCGGACCGTCGCGCGCCGGCTCGGCCTCGTGACCGCCGAGAAGCCCGAATCGGTGGAAATCTGCTTCGTGCCCGACGACGACTACGTGGCGGTGCTCGAGCGTCGCCTCCCGGCCGACGCGCCGGCGCTCGCACCCGGCCCGCTCGTCACCGCCGCGGGCGAGGTGGTGGGCGAGCACGCGGGGTTCGCGCGGTACACGATTGGGCAACGCCGCGGCCTGCCCGGGGGCTTCGCGGAGCCGATGTACGTGGTCGCCATTCGGCCGGACACGCGCGAGGTCGTGATCGGGTCGGGAGCGGAATTGTTCGGCCACGCCGTCACGCTCGAGGCGGTGAACTGGCTCGCCGACCCGCTCGCCGCCGGGGATGCGGTGTACGTGCAGTGCCGCTACCGCGCGCCGGCCGTGCCGGCGCGGGTGCGCGCGTCGCGGGACGGCACGCTCGCGCTCGAGCTTGCCCAGGCGGTGCGAGCGATCACGCCGGGACAGTCGGGAGCGTTGTACGATCCCCTTGGCCGACTGCTCGGTGGCGGCGTCATCGCCTAACTCTCGTCGTCCCAAGCGTCTTTCTCCCACCGCGCCGAGCGTGCGCCTGGTCACGGAGCCTTCCGGGTGCCGGGGGGTAGGTTGCGAAGTCGCGACGTCTCCGTAGGCCGCGCACCCTAGCGGCTTTGAGCGCGCGCCACTTCGGAGGAGCCGCATGTTCACCCCTCGCCGGTTCTGGTGGGGTCTCGTCGCTACCGCGCTCGTCGCGGGCGCGTGCCGCAGCACCACGGGCCCCCAAGCACAGCTCGCCAACCCCGCCCAGCTGAGCTCCAATCTGCAGGCGGTCGCCGGCGTCGTTTCGTCGCCGACGTTCCAGAGTTTCGGAGCGATCCGCACCTCGGCCGGCTCGCCCGTCGCCGTGTCGACGCCGGCGGGGGCGCTGCTGAACGCCGCCCCGCTCATCGCGCCCCAAAGTGCACAGCCGTACGCGGGGGCCCCGGCACGGCCGGAGGCGCTCCGCACGGCGGCCTCGACCCTCGGGTCGCGCATCGAGGCGAACGTCATCCCGTCGACCTTGCTCGGCAAGACGTTCGTGTGGGACACGACCAGCCACGCCTACGTGCAAGCCGCGAGCTCGACGGCACCGTCGAACGGCGTCCGGATCATCCTGTATACCGTCGACGCGGGCGGGGTCATCGTCGAGCACCCCTTGACCGCGGTCGGGTACGTCGATCTCCTGGACCTGAGCACCACGAGCACGAACACGCTCCGGGTGACCGTGTACGGCGGGACGCCAGCGAGCCCTGGTACCGCCTACGCCGACTACACCGTGAGCGGGACCGTGACCGGTAGTCCCACGCCCACGGCCTTCAACGCGACGGCGACCGGGTACGTCACCGACGGCACGCACAAGCTCACCTTCAACGCCTCCTTCTCGGCGACGGGCCTCAATACCAGCACGCCGGGCGCCCAGGTCGACGTCATCTGGGACTTGAACACTCCCGCCGTGCACATCGAGCTGCACGAAACACTCACGTCCGACGCTACGCAGGTCACGATTACGCTGCACTTCAGCGAGACCAGCGGGGGCGAGGCGGTCAGCGTGGACGGGAGCGTCAGCGTGGTGAAGGCGACCGGTGCGGTGACGGTGAACCTGAGCATCACCGTGAACGGCACGCCGTACGCGACCGTCAGTGGGATGGGCAGCAACATCCAGTTCCAGCACGCAGACCACAGTGCCCTCTCGCCCGCCGAGTTGCAGGCGCTGGGGAGCTTGTGGAGCTTGCCCGACACGCTCGAGGCTGCGATCGAGGATCTGTTCCACCCCTGCCAGCGCCTGATGGGCGCCTGAGCGGGTCGCAACGACGAGCCCCCGTCGGGCCTGGCCCGGCGGGGGCTTTTGTCATATTAGGGCGGCATGCTCTATCGCGCGCTCGCCGACGCCGTCGTGCTCGGGCACGCCCTGTTCGTCGTCTTCGTGGTCGGAGGGGGCGCGCTCGTGTGGCGCTGGCCCCGGCTGGCGTGGGCGCATGTGCCGTGCGCGGTCTGGGGGATCGCCATCGAGTACGGTGGCTGGATCTGCCCCCTTACCCCGCTTGAGGTTTGGTTGCGCGGCCGCGCCGGTCTCGAGGGCTATACGGGGAGCTTCGTGGAGCATTACGTGATCCCGACGCTCTATCCTGCGGGGCTCCTCCGATCCGTCCAGATCGTGCTGGGCACCCTGGTACTCGGCCTGAACGCGGCCGTCTACGTCGTGCTGGTGCGTCGCGCACTCAGGGCCCGCTAGGGGGCGCTCCTGCGGCCAGGACGGCCACGATGCGCAGCGGTCCCCCGCTGCCGCCGCGAATCTTCATCGGCAGGGCGACGATGAACGCGCCCCGCAGCGGGACGGCGGACAGGTGGGCCACGTTCTCGAAGGCCGGGATAGCGGCGGCGAACAGGATGCGGTGCGTGTCGAACGTCGTGGACGGGCCGTAGTCGATGCTCGGCGTGTCGATGCCGACGGCGCGCACGTGGCGCGCCACGAACCAACGGGCCGCGTCTGGGTGGATGCCGGGAAAGTGGAGCTCCGCCGCGCCCTGCGAGCCCGTCCGCGTGGTCCCGAGATAGCGCGCGCGGTCTGGCCAGCGGTTGCCCCATCCGGTGCGCACCAGCACGATCGCGCCCTCCGGGATGCGCCCGTGATGGCGCTCCGCGGCTTCGAGATCGGCGGTCCCCAGGCGGAAGTCCCGATCGTCGTCGGCGCCCTTGCTCACGTCGATCACGACGGCAGGGCCGACGAGCGAGCTCAGCGGGATCTGGTCCGTGGTCGGTTGCCCCTCGGCGAAGTGCACCGGCGCGTCGAGGTGGGTTCCTCCGTGTTCAGCGGCCGCGAAGTTGTTCGCAGCGTAGTAGTAGCCCGCCGGGGTGCGCTGGGCGGACACCACCTCGGGGCGGAAGGGTTTGGCGGTGGGCCAGTAGATCGTGGTCGAGTCGAAGGCGTACGTGAGGTCGACCCAGGTCGCGCGCGCGAGCTCCTCGCTTAGGGGCGGGTGGGCACACGCAGCGAGAACGAGCAGGGCGGGCAGGCGCTTCATCGGCGGGCTCCGGGAGAGGGGAGGCGTTCGCGCTCACGGGTCGACATATTACAGCGCCAAGCATGGACGGCCCAATGCGCACTCGCAATCTGGCCTTCATCGTCGTCCTCCTCGCGGCTTGCGGCGGGAAGCCCACGAAGTCCACCGCTAGCGGCGACTCCCTCACTGAACGCCAGCGCGATTCGATCCTCGCGGGCTCGCGTATCCCGGGGGCGAGCGGGGTGGGCCGCGCGCTGAAGGCCGCCGACTCGACCACTGCCCGCATTCGGGCCACGGACAGCGTCACGCCGTGAACGCAGTCGCCGCCCGAACCCGGGCCGGCGTCCTGTGTCTCGTCCTCGCGTCGAGCTGCGGGTCGTCGAGCCCGTGCACCGCCCCCGAGATGCATCGCGCGGTGCGCTACGCCGAGCGCTACCGCGGGCATTGGGTCGTCGGCCGTGGCGACACGCTCACCCTGCCCCTGCTTGGCGACCGTTTCAAACTGACCGACGTCGTGCTCGACAGCGCGCGCGTCGTGTTCGGACAGGTCTGTCATTTCAAGGGGACGCTTGTTTTTCGCGTGCCGCGCGATACGCTCGTGGTCTCGTGGATTGCCTATCCGGAGCAGGCGCTGGTGTACGGGTGGCCCGTCGAGCTCGGGCCCTTCGCCGGGGTGGGGGTGACGCGGGTGGGGGACTCGCTCGCGGGCGAGGTGCTGTACGACTCCCGGTTCGGCGTGCAGGCCCGCCCGGGCGCGACCGCCCGCTTCGTCGCGGGCCGCGCCCGCGAC
>DATLKW010000221.1:0-12873 GCA_035538175.1 Gemmatimonadales bacterium
GACCAGCTCGGCGACCGCTGGTACGCCACCGGGGCCTACCGGGACGCCCTCGCCGAATACCAACTGGGGCTCAAGGCGAACCCGGGCGACCCGGGCCTCGAAGCGAAGCTCGGCGCCGCCGCCCTGCACGTGGGCGACTACGCCGCGGCCGTGGAGGCCTACATCGCCCTCGGCACCACCGACCACTCGCGCGCGGGTGAGGCCGCCGAAGGTCTGGAGCGCACGGCGCGCGCCGCGTTGGCGGCGAACGACCGCGGGGACGCCACTAAAGGCCTCGCCGGCCTCCGGGTCGTCGCGCCCACGCGACCCCTGGGACACTACGCCCGGCTCGCGGGGCTGGACGCGGCCGACCGCGGCGACACGGCGGGCGCCCTCGCCCTGCTCCCAGTCGCTGCGGCCGCCGCGGGCGATGCTCGGCTAACCGATTCGCTGTTGTACGTGTACGGCACGGTCGCCGTGCGGGCCCAACAATGCGACATCGCCGTCCCCGTGTTCCAAGGCGTCATCCGGCGCCAACGCGAACCCGCCGTGGCCGACGGCGCGCGCGCCGGGCTCGCGGCGTGCGCCCTGGTCGAAGGGCAACACCTCCTCGCGGCTGGGAAACCGGCGGAGGCGGAAGACTGGTTTCGCCGCGCGTCCGCACCGGGCGCGTCGGCAGACGTGGTGCGGGGGGCTTACCTCGGCTTGGGAGACGTGAAACTCGCGCAAGGGGACATCGCCGCCGCGCTCGAGAGCTATCAGCAGGTGCTCGCGGGCGGCACGCCCGGCGATACGCTGACGCAGCAGGCCCAGCAGAAAATCAACGCGCTCGGGAAGGCCGACGCCCCAGCGTCCACTCCCTCGCCCCGACCGTGAAACCGCGGCGGCCGCTCGGCGCGATCGCGACCCTGGTCGGGGTCGCCGGGAGCCTCGCGTGCCACCACGGCGCGCGCGTCCAGGTCGCGCCCAATCCCGCGGCCGAGCTCGTCCGGGCGCGCACGCTGATCCGCCAGGGGGATTTCGGGCAGGCGCAGATCGAGCTTCGTCGCTTGAGCTACGAGCTCACCCCTACGCAACCCGAGATGGCCGAGGTGAAGTACGATCTCGCCGAGTGCTCGTTCCAGACCGGGGACCGCGTTCAGGCCGCCCACGACTTCCGCCAGGTGGCCGATCAGTTTCCCTCGAGTCCGTATGCGCCCCTCGCCCTCTTGCGCGCGGGCGACGCGAACCTGCGTCTGTGGCACGATCCGGAGCTCGACCCGTCCTACGGGGAGAGCGCCCTCGCCGTGTATCAGGAGCTCGCGGGCCGTTACCCCGGGACCGATGCGGCGGCGCGCGCCCAGCTGCACGTCCAGACCCTGCGCGAATGGTTCGCCGAAAAGGACTACAAGAACGGCATGTTCTACTTCCGGCGGCGCGCCTACGACTCCGCCATCATCTATTTCAAGGACGTGATCGCGAACTATCAGGGCACACCGCGCGTCGCCGACGCCCTCATGCGCCTCGTCGACTCCTACCGCGCGATTGGCTACGCCGAGGAGCGCAAAGAGACGTGCGCCACCTTGCGTCAGTACTACCCGCAGACCCCGGGGCTCGATACCGCGTGCCCTGCCGAGGCCGCTCCCGCCCCCGCCCCCGCTCCCACCCGCTCGCCCTCCTGAGCGCGCGTGGAGGCGCTGTTCGGCGGGTCCTTCGATCCCGTGCACGTTGGGCACCTGGTCGCGGCCGAGGCGGCAGGGGAGGCGCTCGGCGCCACCGTGCGCTTCCTCCCGGCGCGCGCGCAGCCCTTCAAGGGCTCGGCCCACGGGGCCCCGCCGGAACAACGGGCCGAAATGCTCGCGCTCGCCGTGGCCGGCAACCCCCGGCTCTCGGTCGAGCGGATCGAACTCGAGCTCCCCGCGCCCTCCTACACCGTGCGCACCCTCCGGGCGCTCGCCGCGCGGGAGCCGGGGAACCGGTTCACGTTACTCTTGGGGGCGGACGCGGCGGGCGAGCTGGCGACGTGGTTCGAGGTGGAAGCGCTCCCCGCGCTCGCCGATGTCGTGGTATTCACTCGGCTCGGCACGCCGCTGCCGCGCCATCCCGCGATCGCCCGCACCGTCTCGGTCCCGGCGCTCGACGTCTCCGCCACGATGATCCGAGAGCGCGTGCGACAGGCGCGCTCGATCCGCTATCTGGTCCCCGACGCCGTGCGCGACTACATCGCGGCGCGGGGACTGTACCGCCGGTAACTACCGAGGCTTGATGGTCGAACGCTTGGTCACCCTGCTCATCGGCACGCGCTTCCAGCGCGAGCTGAAGCGCGTGCGCCCGATCGTGGAGGCGATCCACCGCCACGAGGCGCGCCTCAAGGAGCTCGGGGAGGCGGAGCTCCGGGGCCAGACGCCCAAGCTGCGCGCGGTGATCGCCGAGCGCACGGGCGAGCTCGCGGCGGCGGTCGAGCGCCTGAAGCGCGAAAAGCACGACTGCCCCGACGCGGACCAGCGCGCGGCGCTTGCCGAACAGCTCACGCGCGCCGAGGCAGCCTACGGCAAGGCGCTCCAGACGACCCTGGACGAGCTCCTGCCCGAGGCGTTCGCCACCGTGCGCGAGGCGTGCCGGCGCCTCCAGGGCTCGGAGGTCGTCGTCACCGCTCACGCCCTCAAGTGGGACATGGTGCCGTACGACGTACAGCTGATCGGCGGGATCGTGCTGCACCAGGGCAAGGTCGCCGAGATGGCGACCGGGGAAGGGAAGACCCTCGTAGCCACCCTCCCCCTCTATTTGAACGCCCTCGCCGGGCGGGGGACCCACCTCGTCACCGTGAACAACTACCTCGCCCGGCGCGACTCGCAGTGGATGGGCCACGTGTTCACGTGGCTCGGGCTCTCCGTCGGGTGCATCGACGACACCGAGCCGTCGACGCCCGCGCGCCGCGCCGCCTACCAGTGCGACATCACCTACGGCACCAATAACGAGTTCGGGTTCGACTACCTGCGCGACAACATGGTGTTCTCCCTGGACCAGCGCGTCCAGCGGGGCCACGCCTACGCCATCATCGACGAGGTCGACTCGATCCTCATCGACGAAGCCCGGACGCCGCTCATCATCTCGGGCCCGGTGGGCAGCGAGTCGGACGAGAAGTACGCGCAATTCAACGCTCAAGTCGTCCAGCTCGTGCGGAAACAGACCGCGGTCGTGAACGACCTGATCGCGCGCGCCGAACCGCTCGTCGCGAACGAGAAGACCGCCTACGAGGGGGCCACCCTCCTCTACCAGGCGCAGCTCGGGATGCCCAAGAACAAGAAGCTCTTGAAGCTCCTCCAGGAGCCGGGCGTGAAATCGCTCGTCCAACGTGTCGAGCTCGACGTCCTCGCCGATCGCAAGCTCCCGGCCCGCGAGCAGAAGCTGCGCCACATCGAGGACGACCTGTACTTCGTGCTCGACGAGCGGGGCCACTCGGTCCACCTCACCGAGAAGGGCGTCGAGACGATGTCGCCCGAGGACCCGAACCTCTTCGTCGTGCCAGACATCTCCCACGCCGTGCACGAACTCGAGCACGACGACCGGATGTCCCCGAAGGAGAAGATCGAGCGGCGCCGCCAGGTCGAGGCCGAGTACGCGCAGAAGAGCGAGACGCTGCACATCATCCACAAGCTGCTCCAGGCGCACGCCCTGTACGAGCGCGAGGTGGACTACGTCGTGCAAGAGGGCAAGGTCCTGATCGTCGACGAGTTCACCGGCCGGCTCATGCACGGGCGCCGCTGGTCCGAAGGACTCCACCAGGCGGTCGAGGCGAAGGAAGCGGTCGCGGTGCAAGAGGAGAGCCAAACGCTCGCCACCATCACGATCCAGAACTACTTCCGCATGTACGACAAGATCGCCGGCATGACGGGCACCGCAGAGACCGAAGAGACCGAGTTCTGGAAGATCTACCAGCTCGAGGTCGTCGTCATCCCGACGAACCGGCCCGTGCGCCGCGTCGACAAGCACGACCTCATCTACAAGACCCGGCGCGAGAAATACAACGCGATCATGGACGAGGTCGAGCGCCAGCACGAGCGCGGCCTTCCCGTCCTCGTCGGGACGGTGAGCGTGGACGTCTCGGAGACGCTGTCCCGCATGCTCAAGCGCCGCGGCCTCAAGCACGAGGTCCTGAACGCCAAGTACCACGAGCGCGAAGCCGAGATCGTCGCCCAGGCGGGACAACCCGCCGCCATTACCATCGCGACGAACATGGCCGGCCGCGGCACCGACATCAAACTCGGACCCGGCGTCAAGAAATGTCAGGTCTGCGGCATCACCGCCCACCAGGCCCCCTTCGGCCAGCAGATCGAGCGAGCGGACTTGAGCGCCGCTGAGATCAAGCGGCTCGGCTGCAACGACGATCCGCCCTGCGGCCTCGTGATCATCGGCACCGAGCGCCACGAGGCGCGGCGCATCGACCGCCAGCTGCGTGGGCGCTCCGGCCGCCAGGGGGATCCGGGCCAGAGCGTCTTCTTCCTCTCGCTCGAGGACGACCTGATGCGGCTCTTCGGCTCCGACCGCATCGCGCGCTGGATGGACCGCACGGGCGCGGAGGAGGGTGAGGTCATCACGCACCCGTGGGTGACAGGCGCCATCGGCCAGGCCCAGAAACGCGTCGAACTCCAGAACTTCCAGGCCCGCAAACGGCTGCTCGAGTACGACGACGTCATGAACCAGCAGCGCGACGTGATCTACTCGCTCCGGCTGTTCGCCCTGGAAGGGGGCGAAGAGCTCAAGGCCGAGGCTGTCCGGATGGTCGAGCAGGCAGTCGAACGGCTTGCTGATGAACTCATCGGCGACGCGCGCGACGTCCACGCCTGGGATCGGGCGCTCATGGAGACCGAGTTCCTGCAGCGGTTCCTGCTCGAGATCCCCGGGCTCTCAGAGCCCGAGCGAATCCGCAGCCGCGACGACCTCGTGCGCGCGGCGCGCGAGGCGGGTGGGGCGGCCTTCGAGGCGAAACTCGCCTATTTCAAAGAGGTCGAGACGAAAATCGGCGCCCAACAGCTCGGGAGCCAGGCGCTGTCGCACATCATGCTGACCGTGATCGACGAAAAGTGGAAAGACCACCTGTACGATCTCGACCAGCTCAAGGCCGCCATCCAGTACCGCGCCTGGGGCCAGAAGGACCCCCTGATCGAGTACAAACAGGAAGGCTTCGAGATGTTCGTGGGCCTGATGCGCGACGTCCACGCCACCTTTGCCGAGCGCTGGCTCAAGCTTCAGATCGAAGTGGGTCCGCCCCCCGGGGCGTCAGCCACGGGTCCGGCGGGTGGACGCCCTCCGAGCCCGGGCGGGACTGGCAGCGGACTCGTGCGGGGCCCGGCGCCACGGCGTCCCCCCGCGATGGTGGCGACCAAGGCCGCGGCCGACGGGCTCCTCGCGGGCGAGGCGGCGCTCGCGCCGCAGCCCTCGCCCGTGGCCACCTCGAACCCCTATACTGGGGTCGGGCGCAACGACCCCTGCCCGTGCGGCAGCGGCAAGAAGTTCAAGAAGTGTCACGGCGCGGCGCTCTGAGGATTTCACCGTCACGCGCTCCGCAGGGATCGGGCGCTAGTGCGCGGGCTCCCGGGGGCACGCCCCCTGGTGTAGGGGTCGGCTAGGGTGGAGGCGGGCGCGGGTTCGAGCCACCTCCCGCGGCCGCTTTCGGCCCCCACACGCAATCGCCGGACACCCGCTGCAAGATTCGGGTGCGGGCTTTATCGCACGGCGGCCTTAGGTTTGCCCCGTGCCACTGCGAATCGCCGACCTCCCAGAGCGAGACCGCCCGCGCCAACGGCTGTGGACCGTCGGCTCGGCCGCCCTGACAGGCCAGGAACTCCTCGCCATTCTGCTCGAAACCGGCCGGCCGGGGCGCGACGCGCTCGAGGTCGCCGGTGACGTGCTCGCCCAGGTCCAGGGCTCGCTCCGCCGCTTGGCCGGCCGACCCTCAGCGGCGCTCGCCCGCGTACGGGGGATGGGTCGCAACAAGGCCGCGCGAGTGGCCGCTGCGCTGGAGCTCGGGCGCCGCCTCGAGGCCGAATCGCAGGCACCTCCCGAACGAATCCGTGGCCCCGGCGATGTCCGGCGCTTCTATGCCGCGCGATTGCGCGACCTGGCGGTCGAAGAGTTTCACGTGCTCGCCTTAGGCATGCAGAGCCAGATCCTCGGCGACCTGCTGATCACCCGCGGCATCTTGAACAGCTCGCTCGTGCACCCACGGGAGGTCTTTCGGGCGGCCATCGCGGAGGCCGCGGCGGGCATCATCGCGGTGCACAACCACCCGAGCGGCGACCCGACCCCGTCGGTGGACGACCGGGCGGTCACGCGGCAGCTCGTCGAAGCCGGCCGGGTCCTCGATATTCCGGTCCACGACCACGTGATCCTCGGCGGCGATAGCTACGTGAGCTTCGCGGAGGCAAACTTGCTCTAGAGCGGGGCACCCCGGGCTGGTTTGCGTCCACGCTGCACCAGCCGGCTCCCCCAGCTCGTTGAAACACCCTCACCTACGCCCCGCGCCCCGAGGGTCGCCTCTCCCCCCCCGCCGCCCGCGTTGACTTAGCCCCCTCAAGCTCGCCATCCTCAAGTCGTGACCACCACGGCTCCGCTCCTCGCCCCCGAACTCGCCCGGGCCGTCGCGGCCCAGCGGGAACGGTTGGACTTGGACCTGCTCGCCCGGGCCTACGGGGTCAGTGCCCAGGCCCACCGTGGCCAGAAGCGGCGCTCGGGCGACGACTACGTGTCCCACAGCGTGGCCGTCGCGACGATCCTCGCCGAGCAGCGGATGGATTCCGTGACGATTGCGGCCGCGCTCCTCCACGATGTGGTGGAGGATTCCGACGTGTCGGTCGAGGACATCCGCCGTACCTTCGGGCCCGAGGTCGCGGAGCTCGTCGACGGACTGACCAAGCTCTCCACCCTCACCTTCCGCTCGACCGCCGAGGAGCAGGCGGAGAACTACCGCAAGCTCCTGCTCTCGGTCGCGAAGGACGCCCGCGTCATCATCATCAAGCTCGCCGACCGGCTGCATAACATGCGGACGCTCGAGCACCTGGACTCCGAGAAACAGCACCGGATCGCGCTCGAGACGCGCGAGATCTATGCACCGCTCGCGCACCGCTTCGGCATGGCGGGCGTCAAAGCCGAGCTCGAAGACCTGGCGTTCAAGTTTCTCGAGCCGGACGAGTACCGCACGCTGGCGCGCAAGGTTCGGGCGAAGAAGGAAGAGCGCGCGAAGACCATCCAACGCTTGGCGGCGCCGCTCGGCGACGCGCTGCGCGAGGCGGGCCTCGCTGACATCGAGATCAAAGGGCGCCCGAAAAACCTGTGGTCCATCTTCAAGAAGATGCGCAAGCGCGGCAAGCCGTTCGAGGAGATCTTCGACCTGCTCGCCGTCCGCGTCTTGGTCAACGACGTGGCCGAGTGCTACCACGTCCTCGGCATCATCCATCACAAGTGGACGCCGCTCCAGGAGCGCATCAAGGACTACATCGCGAGCCCCAAGTCCAACGGCTACCAGTCGCTCCACACCACCGTGTTCGGCCCCGCCGGGCAGCTCTACGAGATCCAGATCCGCACCCGGGACATGCACTATACGGCGGAGTACGGGATCGCGGCCCACTGGCTCTTTAAGGAAGGACGCAAGGGCTCCGACGAGCTCGACCGCCACCTGACGTGGTTCCGGCAACTGCTCGAGCTGCAACAGGACGCTCACACGCCCGAGGAGTTCCTCGAGTTCTTGAAGGTCGACCTGTACCAGGACGAGATCTTCGTGTTCACGCCGCGAGGCGACGTGAAGCGCCTCCCCAAGGGCGCGACCCCGATCGATTTCGCGTTCGCCGTGCACACCGAGGTCGGCCAACACTGCCAGGGCGCCCGCATTAATGGCCGAATCGCGCCGTTGCACCGGCCGCTGAACAACGGTGACACGGTCGAGGTAATCACGAGCCCGCAGGCGAAACCCTCCCGCGATTGGGTCGCCCACGTCCACACCGGCCGCGCCCGCCACAAGATCCGCCAGTGGATCCGGCAGGAGGAGCACGAGCGGAGCCTCGAGCTCGGCCGGGAAATCCTCGCCCGGGAGGTGCGACGCCGCCGGCTCGCGCCACCCGACGAGGAACGGCTCGCCGCCGCTGCGGCGACGCTCTCCGTCGGGACGGCGGAACAGCTCCAGGCGGCGCTCGGCCGCGGCGACCTGGCGCTCGGCACCCTGATGCGCGCCCTTTACCCCGATCTGCCAGCCGAGGAACTCCAGGCCCCCAAGCCGACGGCCTTCGGGCGCGTCATCCAACGGCTACGCCTCGGTCGCGGCATCAAGATCCAAGGGGTGGACGGCCTCATGGTGCGCTACGCCCAGTGCTGCCAGCCGGTCCCCGGCGATCCCGTCGTCGGCTACGTGACCCAAGGGCGCGGCATCTCGATCCACCGCTCCGACTGCCCCAACCTCCTCCTCCTCTCGACCGAGGCGGAACGGCGCGTCGAGATCGACTGGCAAGAGTCCGAGGGGGAGACGTTCGTCGTCCAGCTGGCGGTGAGTGGCGAGGATCGCCGGGGCCTGTACGCCGACATTTGCACCGCCATCAGCGAATCGGGCACCAACATTCGCTCGGCGGAAATCTCGACGCGCGACGGCGCGGTGTTCGGCTCCGTCCTGGTCGAAGTGGAGAACCAGACCCACCTGAACAAAGTGCTCCGCGCCATCCGGCGCGTGAAGGGCGTGATGGAGGTGTCGCGCCACGAAGCGGGGCCCCAACCCCCGCCCGTCGTCAGTTAAGTTTCCCTGATGGCCTTCGACCTCGTGTCGCCGTTCACGCCGGCGGGGGATCAGCCGCGCGCCATCCAAGAACTCACCACGGGCCTCGCCCGCGGCGAACGCTACCAGACCCTGCTGGGCGTCACCGGCTCGGGGAAGACGATGACGATGGCCCACGTCCTCGCCCGCCTCGGCCGACCCACCCTCGTCCTGTCGCACAACAAGACCCTCGCCGCCCAGCTGTACGGCGAGCTCAAAGGGTTCTTCCCCAAGAACGCGGTCGAGTTCTTCATCTCGTACTACGACTACTATCAGCCCGAGGCGTACGTCCCCCAGACCGACACCTACATCGCCAAGGACTCGTCGATCAACGACGACATCGATCGCCTGCGGCTGCGGGCGACGTCGAGCCTCATGGAGCGCGACGACGTCATCATCGTCGCAAGCGTCTCGGCCATTTACGGCCTGGGCGACCCGGAGCTGTATCGCCAGCGCCTCGTAACGACCCACGTGGGGGAGGAGCGGGGCCGCGACGCCCTGCTCGCCGATCTCGTGGCCGTGCAGTACCAGCGCAACGACGTGGCCTTCGCGCGCGGCACGATCCGGGTCCGAGGCGACACGGTCGAAGTGTTCCCCGCCTACGACGAGCAGGCCGTCCGCATCGAGTTCTGGGGCGATACGGTCGAGAGGATCACCAAGATCGACCCGCTGACCGGAGACCCCATCACCGACCTGCCGCGGGCCGCCGTGTACCCGGCGACCCACTTCGTGACGGAACGGCCCACCGTCGAGCGCGCCGTGGCCAGCATTCGGACCGAGCTCCGGGAGCGCCTCGCCACGCTCCGCGCGCAGAACAAGCTCCTCGAAGCCCAGCGCCTCGAATCCCGCACGACGTTTGACATCGACATGCTCCTCGAGGTGGGGCGGTGCACGGGCATCGAGAACTACTCGCGCCACCTCACCGGGCGCGCCGCCGGCGACCGGCCCGCCTGTCTGCTCGATTACTTCCCGAGCGACTACCTCTGCATCATCGACGAGTCGCACCAGACACTGCCCCAACTGGCCGGGATGTACGAGGGGGACCGCTCCCGCAAGCAGACGCTCGTCGATTACGGGTTCCGGCTGCCGTCGGCCCTCGATAACCGCCCCCTCCGGATCGACGAGTTCATGGGGCTCGTCCCCCGGATCGTGTTCGTCTCGGCGACCCCCGGGGACGAAGAACTCAAGCTGTCAGGGGGCGTCGTCGTCGAGCAGATCATTCGGCCCACTGGGCTCGTGGACCCGGAGGTCCTCGTCCGCCCGGTGAAAGGCCAGGTCGACGACCTGCTAAACGAGATTCGCGCGCGCGAGCGGCGCCAGGAGCGCGTGCTCGTCACCACCCTCACCAAACGCATGGCCGAGGACTTGACCGACTACCTGCAGCAGCACGGCGTGCGCGTGCGCTACCTGCACTCCGAGATCGACGCGATCGAGCGGGTCGAGATCATCCGCGGCCTGCGCCTCGGGGAGTTCGACGTGCTCGTCGGGATCAACCTGCTGCGGGAAGGGCTCGACCTGCCCGAGGTGTCGCTTGTCGCCATCCTGGACGCGGACCAAGAGGGGTTCCTGCGCTCCGACCGCTCGCTCATCCAGACCGTGGGCCGGGCGGCGCGCCACCTGCAGGGGCTCGCGATCCTCTATGCGGACCGCGTCACAGGATCGATGCAACGCGCCCTGGACGAAATGAGCCGCCGGCGCGAGGCTCAGGTGGCCTACAACGTCGTCCACCACGTGACGCCGCGCTCGATCGTCAAGTCGGTGGACCAGGTGCGCTTTGCGACGCGCGTCGCGGACGCGAAGAGCGCCCGCGGAGCCCAACGGGGTGTCCCACGGCCGGCGGACGCGACCGAACGCGCCGCGCTCATCCAGCTCCTCGAAAGCCAGATGCAGGCCGCGGCCGAGAACCTGGACTTCGAGCTCGCCGCCGTATTGCGCGATCAGATCCTCGAGCTCCGCGCCGAAGCCGATACCGGTCGCCATGCGCCTGTCCGCGGACGAGCTCCGGCGGTTCGGTGAGGGACTCGGCCACGAACTCGTGGCCCCCGCCGTGATCGGGCTGTCCGGCGAACTTGGCACCGGGAAAACCACCCTCGTGCAGGCCGTCTGCCACGGGCTCGGCGCTCGCGTCCTCGCCACGAGCCCCACGTACGCCTTGGTCCACCAGTACGCCATCCCCGGCGGCGCGCCGGTGTACCACGTCGACTGCTACCGGCTGCGCACCCCCGCGGAGGGCCGCGACCTGGGGTTCGAGGACATGGTGCGCGAGCGCGCCATCGTCCTGATCGAGTGGCCCGAGCGCGCCGGGCCGTGGGCGCCGCCGCTCGATCGCCACTTCCGGCTCCACTACGCCGACTCCCCTGACGCTCGGGAGCTCGAGGAGCTCACATGACGACCCCGGCGCCGACCCCGGGTGGCTATTGGCTCGCCATCGACACGGCTACCGACATCGCGAGCGTCGCCGCTGGTCGCCCGCCACGCGCCGCGACTGGGGCCCACGTCCAGGGCGCGCGGCGCCACGCCGCGGAGCTCATCCGGCTCGTCGAGTTCGCCCTCGGCCGGCTCTCCCTCGCGCCGCGCGACTTGGAAGGCATCGTCGTCGGCGATGGACCAGGAAGCTTCACCGGGCTCCGCATCGGCTGGGCCGCGGCCAAGGGGCTCGCCCACGAGGCGGGGCTCGAGCTCCGCGCCATCCCCTCGCTCATGGCAGCCGCTGCCGGCGCCGCCGAACGCCTCGGCCCCGCCCCCATCGCGGCGTGCTTCGACGCCCTCCGCGGCCAGGTGTACGCCGCCGTGTACGTGTTTCACCCGGATCGCGTCGAGACCATCGTCGCCCCGGGCGTGCGCACCCCGGCCGAACTCCGCGATACCACGCCTGTGCCGCCGCGCGTGGTGGTCGGCGAAGGCGTCACCCCCTACGCCGACCTGCTCACCAGCTGGGCGGGGAGCCCCCCCGTGCTCCTCGACACCCTCCCCCCAGCGGCCACCATGCACCTCGCGCTCCTCGGCCGCTCGGGCGCCGGACGGACGATCGACGACCCCGCTACGGCCGAGCCCGTGTACGGTCGCCCAGCCGAAGCGCAGACCCAATGGGAGGCGCGCCACGGCCGCCCTCTTCCAAATCCGACCCGCGACCCCCGCTGACACGCGGGACGTCGCGGCGATCGAACGCGTTGTGTTCTCCGATCCCTGGTCGCTCGGAGACTTCAGCGAGTGTGCCCACTCCGGGGTTCCGTTCCTCGTCGCCGAGACGAGCGGTGTGGTCGCGGGCTATGTCATCGCCCGCTACGCGGCCGACGAAGGCGAGATCCTCAACTTGGGCGTCGCCCCCGCCCACCGCCGCCGCGGCCTCGGCCGCACGCTCGTCGAACACGTCCTCGCTCGGTTGGGGCAGGAGGGCGTGCGCATCGTCTACCTCGAAGTGCGCGAATCGAACTCCGGCGCGCGCCGACTGTATGAGGCGCTGGGGTTCGCCGAAGTGGCGCGCCGCGCCCACTACTACCGCCGCCCCGTCGAAGACGCCGTGGTCCTCGCCGCCGCGGTACCGGCCGTTCAGGCCGCCGCAAAACTTTAGGCCACGTGGGCGTATCGTCGATTGCCAGAGGAACTAAGCGCGGAACCCCAAGCCCCAGCGGTTGTGAGGCTACACGCATCTCTGAAAGCCCAAACCGCAACAGCCAGCCACCCAGCCACCCAGCTACACGGGCGTCCGCACCTTGGACTCCGGCTGGTCACTCTTCCCGGGCAGCGCTCGCTCTTTCTGCTCCTTTTGCGCGAGCACACGCTCGATGAAGTCGAGCCTTTCTTGCACCGCGGCGAGTTCGTTCCGAAGCTCCCCGATCGCCGGGTCCGGCGGCAGAACATCGGTAGGGCGCGCTTCAAGCCGCTTCGCGAGGGCGCTCGCAAAGCGCACAGCTATGGAGCAGCCCGCGATAGTGACAACGACCGCGATGACGGCAATAGCTGGGTCCATCGATTCAACCCCGGCCCCAGTGAGTCGTGATGCTGCTGCCTAAGGTTGCAAGCAGCCTAATCCCGTGGAATTGATCTCAAGATACGACCAGGCTGGCCGCGCCGACTGCCCCAAATCTCCCGGGCGCCTCAGGCCCTCCCGGGGGTTG
>DATLKW010000222.1:0-23357 GCA_035538175.1 Gemmatimonadales bacterium
GCGGGGGTGGAGATGGTGATGCCGGGGGACAACACGAAGATGACGATCGAGCTGATCACGCCGATCGCGATGGAGGAGCAGCTGCGCTTCGCGATCCGCGAAGGCGGCCGCACCGTCGGCGCCGGCGTGGTCACCAAGATCCTCAAGTAACGAGGCCGCCATGGCAGGCAGGATCCGGATTCGACTGAAGGCGTTCGACCACGCCGTGATCGACCAGGCGGCGGCCGACATCGTCCGTACGGCGGAGAAGACCGGCGCGCAAGTGTCGGGGCCGATCCCGCTGCCGACGAAGCGGCAGCTCTGGACCGTGCTCCGCAGCCCGCACATCGACAAGAAAAGCCGCGAGCAATTCGAGCTGAAAACGCACAAGCGGCTGATCGACATTCTCGATTCGCGCTCGCAGACGATCGATGCCCTGACGAAGCTCGATCTCCCGGCGGGCGTGGACGTGGAGATCAAGGTTCAGTAGCGCCATGACGGGACTGATCGGCAGGAAACTCGGCATGACGCGCGTGTTCGACGCCGAAGGCACGCACGTGCCCGTGACCGTGATCGCGGCGGGCCCCTGCCCGATCGTGCAGGTGGCGGGGGGGGCGATCCAGCTGGGCTTCGGTGCACGCAAGCCCAAGCGCACACCGAAGGCCCTCGCCGGTCACGTGAAGACGGCGGGGCTCGAGGTCGTGCCCCGCGTGCTCGAAAGCTTCCCGCTCGCGCCCCAGGAGGGCGCGGAGCCGCCCCAGCCCGGCACGAGCCTGACCGTGGCAATCTTCACCGTCGGCGACCGCGTCAAAGTCACCGGTGTGACCAAGGGGCGCGGGTTCCAGGGGGTCGTGCACCGCCATCATTTCGGGGGCGGCCCCGAGACGCACGGCAATACCCGGCATCGGAAACCCGGCTCGATCGCGCCCGGCACCGATCCGTCGCGCATCATCAAGGGGAAGCGCATGCCCGGGCACATGGGCGCCCGGCGCTTCACCGAGCTCGGGCTCCGCGTTGTGAAGGTGGACGCCGAGCGCAACCTGCTGTTCGTGCGGGGCTCGATTCCCGGCCCCATGAACGGGCTGATCACCGTGCGCAAACAGGGAGGGCCGAGCCGCCATGATTGAGGCGCCGCACTACTCGGCCGCGGGGGCGAAGAAGAAGGCCGTGCGGCTGCCCGACGCGCTGTTCGACGGCACGGTGAACGAGCACGCGCTCCATCGCGCGGTCGTCACCTACCTCGCGAATCAGCGCCAGGGCACCCATGACACCCGCACCCGCGGTGAGGTCTCCGGCGGCAACCAGAAGCCCTGGCGCCAAAAGGGCACCGGACGGGCGCGGCAGGGCTCGATCCGCGCGCCTCATTGGCGGCACGGGGGCATCGTGTTCGGCCCGCACCCACGCGAGTACCGCCTCGGCATCCCGAAGAAGATGCGGCAGCTCGCGAAGAAGTCTGCCCTGAACGCCCGGGCCCGCGAGGGGGCGCTCTACGTCGTCGACGCGCTCGAGTACGAAAAGCCGAAGACGAAGCTCCTCACGGAGCTGCTCCGCAAGCTAGGCGTCGGGGACAAGAAGGTCTTGGTGCTCACGGCGGCCGCGACCCACGCGCACAATGTCTACCTCTCGGGCCGCAATCTCCCGACGGTGCGGGTCCTGCGGTTCGCCGACGCGACGGCCTACGACGTGCTCTGGGCCGAGGCCGTGGTCGCGGAGCTGCCGGCGTTGGGCGCGGCGGCCGAGAAGCCGGAGGCAGAGGATGCCTGAGCGCCATCAGCTCGTCACGGGCCCCGTCATCACCGAGAAATCGTCGGCGGGCTTCCAGAGCCGCAAGGAATACGCGTTCCGCGTGCACCTCCGGGCGTCGAAGCCGGAAATCCGGACCGCGATCGAGGCGCTGTTCAACGTCACCGTGACCGCCGTGCGCACCATGGTGGTCCGGGCGAAGCGCAAGGGCGACGCGCGCGGCCACGTGGGCCGTCGGCCCGGGTGGAAGAAGGCGATCGTCACGCTCAAGGAAGGCGACACCATCCAGGTGTTTGAGGGCTGATATGGGGATCCGACAGTTCAAGCCCGTGACGCCGGCGACGCGGTTTCGCTCCGTGTCGGATTTCGCCGACATCACGAAGGCCGCGCCCGAGAAGGCGCTCGTGGAGCCGCTACGCCGTACGGGCGGCCGGAACAACAAGGGCCACGTCACAACCCGGCATCAGGGGGGCGGACATAAGCGGCAGTACCGCCGCATCGATTTCCGGCGCGAAAAGTTCGGCGTGCCGGCGCGGGTCGCGGCCATCGAGTATGACCCGAATCGCACGGCCCGCATCGCGCTCCTGAGCTATGCGGACGGCGAGAAGCGCTACATCCTCGCTCCGAAAGGGCTCGCGGTCGGAGAGACGGTGGTCTCGGGACCCGGCTCCGACATCCGGGTCGGCAACACGATGCCGCTGTTCGAGGTCCCGCTCGGCACCACCGTCCACAACGTGGAGCTCAAGATTGGGCGCGGAGGTCAGCTCGCTCGCTCAGCGGGGACGGGGGTGCAGGTCGTGGCGAAGGAAGGCAACTACGTGACCCTGCGGCTGCGCTCGACGGAGATGCGGATGGTGCGCGGCGAGTGCCTCGCCACGATCGGCGAGGTCTCGAACGCCGAGCACGAGCTCCTGTCGGTCGGGAAAGCGGGCAAGACCCGCTGGCTCGGTCGGCGGCCCAAGGTGCGCGGCGTGGCGATGAACCCGGTCGACCACCCGCTCGGCGGCGGTGAGGGGAAGACCTCGGGCGGCCGGCCGCCTACGTCGCCGTGGGGCAAGGTCGAAGGCAAGAAGACGCGGCACCGCAAGAAGCCGTCCACGCGACTCGTCGTCCGCGGGCGCAAGCGGGGCCGCGCCACGCAGTAACCCGAATTCGGAGATCGCATGGGACGCAGCGTGAAGAAAGGGCCCTACGTCGAGCCGTCGCTGCTCGGCAAGATCCACGCCCTGAACGAGAAGAACGAGAAGAAGGTCTTCAAGACCTGGTCGCGGCGCTCGACGATCACGCCCGACTTCGTCGGCCACACGCTCGCCGTGCACAACGGGAATAAGTTCATCCCTGTGTACGTGACCGAGAACATGGTCGGTCACAAGCTCGGCGAGTTTGCCGCGACGCGGTTGTTCCGGGGACACTCGGCCAAGGGGTCGGCCCAGGAGCGCGAGGCCGAAGAGGCCGCGGCGGCGGCGGAGGCGAAGGCGTAGGCGATGGAAGCCCGCGCAATCCAGCGGACCGTGCGCCAATCCGCGCGCAAGATGCGGCTCGTCGTCGACCAGATCCGCGGTCGCGTCGTGCCGGAGGCGTACGCCATCCTCCGGTTCTCCAAGAAGCTCGCGGCGAAGCAGATCCACAAGGTGCTCAAGTCCGCGGTGGCGAACGCCCAGCAGCGCGCCCAGCGCGAGAACGCGGCGCTCGATGTGGACCGGCTGCGGGTCAAGTACGCCGTCGTGAACGAGGGGCCGACCCTGAAACGCTTCACGCCGGCCGCCATGGGTCGCGCGACGCCGATCCTCAAGCGGACGAGCCACGTCGAGATTCACGTGGAGGCGCCGGCCGAAGTGCGCGGCCCCCAGGCGCCGGCGACGAAAGCGCCCGCCGCGGCCGCCACAAACCCGCCCAAGCGGGCGGGAGCGAAGAAGGCCACGCGCGGCGCCGCCAAGGCGAAGAAGGCGGCCGGTAAGGCCAAGACGAAGAAAGAGGGCAAATAACGTGGGCCAGAAGACGCACCCCTACGGGTTCCGGTTGGGGATCATCAAGCCGTGGCGCTCCCGCTACTACGCGCGACGCGACTTCCCCGAGCTGCTCAAAGAAGACGACCTGATTCGCAAGTATTTGAAGACGCGACTCGCCCACGCGGCGATCGCCGACGTGCACATCGAGCGCAAGCCAGGCAAGGTCACCGTGACGGTGCACACGGGCCGGCCGGGCGTCGTGATCGGCAAGCGCGGAGCGGAGGTGGACAAGCTGCGCGACGAGTTGGCGCAACTCACGGGCAAGGAGGTCGGGATCAACGTCGAGGAGATCAAGCGACCGGAGCTCGACGCCCAGCTCGTGGCCGACTCGGTGGCGCATCAGCTCACGCAACGCATCTCCTTCCGCCGCGCCATGAAGCGCGCCGTCCAGAGCGCTATGCGCATGGGCGCGCAGGGGATCAAGATCAAGACGGCGGGTCGCTTGGGGGGCGCCGAAATCGCCCGCACCGAGGGCTACCACGAGGGCCGCGTGCCGCTGCACACGCTGCGCGCCGACATCGACTACGCCACCTCCACGGCGAAGACCACCTACGGCACCATCGGGGTGAAGGTGTGGATCTTCACCCGCGAGATGACCGAAGAGATCTCGGGCCGGACATACTCGACGGGGGTGTGACGGCATGCTCGCGCCGAAGCGCGTCAAGTTCCGCAAGCGGTTCAAGGGCCGCACGAAGGGCATGGCCACGCGCGGGAACACCGTCGCCTTCGGGCACTACGGTCTCATGGCCCTTGAGCCCGGGTGGATCAGCAATCGCCAGATTGAGGCGTCGCGCGTGGCGCTGACACGCGAGATGAAGCGTGGCGGCAAGGTGTGGATCCGGCTGTTCCCCGATAAGCCGATCACCAAGAAGCCGGCCGAAACGCGCATGGGGAAAGGCAAGGGGAACCCCGAGGGCTGGGTGGCCGTCGTGAAGCCCGGCCGCGTGATGTTCGAGCTCGAAGGGATCGCCGAGGATCTCGCGCGCCAGGCGCTTGCGCTCGCGGCGGCCAAGCTGCCCATCAAGTCGAAGTTTGTCAGGCGGGAGGAGCGCTAGGATGCCGCGGAAAAAGCCGGAGGCGTGGCGCGAGATGAAGACCGAGGACTTGGTGCAGCAGGTCGCGGTCCTGACGGAGGAACGGTTTCGCCTGCGCTTCCGGCGGGCCACGGAAGCGCTCGCGAACCCGCTCGACCTGCGACGCATCCGGCGCGAGATCGCGCGGATCAAGACCATTCTGGCAGAGAGGACGCGGACATGAGGGGCCGGCGCAAGGTGCGCACCGGTGTCGTGGTGGGCGACAAGATGCAGAAGACCGTCACGGTCTCGCTTACCCGGCGCTTCGCGCATGGGTTCTACGGCAAGCAGGTAGTCCGCACGAAGTGGGTCGCCGCCCACAACGAGCTGGAAGCGAAGGCGGGCGACCTGGTGCGCATCGTGGAGACCCGCCCGCTGTCGAAGACCAAACGCTGGCGCGTGGTTGAAGTCCTCGAGCGCGCCAAGTAGCCGGGGGGGGAGCCGTGGTGCAGCAGGAATCGATCCTCAAGATCGCGGACAATTCGGGGGCCCGACGGGCGCTCGTGATCCGAGTCCTCGGCGGCTCGAAACGGCGCTACGCGGGACTCGGCGACATCGTCGTCGTCACGATCAAAGACGCGATCCCGACCGGCCAGATCAAGAAAGGCGAGGTGGCGCGGGCCGTGATCGTGCGCACCGCCAAGGAGACGCGGCGCCGAGACGGCTCCTACATCCGCTTCGACGAGAATGCGGCGGTGCTGATCACCGAGCAGGGCGAGCCCCGCGCGACTCGCATCTTTGGTCCCGTGGGACGTGAGCTGCGTGAGAAGCGCTTCATGAAGATCGTCTCCCTCGCGCCCGAGGTCATCTGACATGAAGCCACTCGTGTTCCGAAAGAGCCGTCGCCACGTCGAGCGGCGCGAACCGGAGCGCCACAAGCTCCACATCGCTAAGGGCGACACGGTACGGGTGATCTCCGGTGAGGACCGCGGGAAAGAGGGAAAGGTCCTCCACGTCTATCCCAAGCGGTTCCGGGTGGTGGTGGAGGGGGTGAACGTCGTGAAGAAGCACAAGCGCGCTGCCACGCCGAGCGAGGAGAGCGGCATCATCGAGCTCTCGGCTCCCATCGCGGCGTCGAAGGTGATGCTCCTCGACCCGAAGTCGGGGAACCCGACGCGCGTCCGACGGCGTCTCGACAAGGACGGCACGGCGGAGCGGATCGCCATCCGGTCCGGACAGCCGATTCCGCGCACGAGGCCTAAGTAGGGATCATGGCGGACACGAAAGAGAAGAACGCGCCCCAGACGAAGGAAGGCGCCCCCACGAGCCGGGGCAAGCCCAAGAAGCCGGCTGCGGGCGAGGCGCCGGCGCCGCGCGAACCCGAGGGACCGCCTCCCGAGCCGGCCCCGCGTCCCCGGCTGCTCGACCATTACGAACAGCGAGTGCGGCCGAAGCTGACTCAGCAGTTCGGGCTCAAGAACCCTCACCAGGTCCCGAGACTGGTGAAGGTGGTGCTGAACGTCGGGATGGGCGACGCCTCGAAGAACCCCAAGGCGCTCGACGCCGCGGTCGCGGAGCTCGCGGCCATCTCGGGACAGCGCCCCGTCGTCACGCGCGCCAAGAAGGCGATCGCGAACTTCAACCTCCGCCAGGGGATGGCGGTGGGGTGCAGCGTCACGCTGCGGGGCGCTCACATGTACGAGTTCCTCGACCGCTTCATCACGATCGCGGTGCCGCGCATGCGCGACTTCCGGGGCCTGCCCCCCGACAGTTTCGACGGCCGGGGGAATTACACCGTCGGCATCAAGGAGCAGATGATTTTTCCGGAGATCGATTACGACAAAGTCGAGAAGATCCACGGAATGGATATCACGCTGGTGACGAGCGCCGGGCGGGACGACACCGCGCTCGCCCTGCTGCGCGAACTGGGGATGCCCTTCCGGGGCGAATCCCCCGTCGCTGTCGCCTAGGAGACTGGAGAGGATGGCGAAAAGAACCTGGATGGAGAAGGTCAAGCGGAAGCCAAAGTTCGCCGTGCGAGGCTACTACCGGTGCCAGCGCTGCGGCCGCAGCCGCGGCACGCTTCGCAAGTTCCGGCTGTGCCGGATCTGCTTCCGCGAACTCGCGCTACGCGGGGAGATCCCCGGCGTGCGCAAGGCCAGTTGGTAAAGGACGGGATGCGAGATGAGCGTGACTGATCCCGTGGCCGATATGCTGACTCGGGTGCGCAACGCCTGTCAAGCGGGGCACCGCAGGGTCGATATGCCGGTGTCGAAGCTAAAGGTCGAAATCGCGCGACTGCTCCGCGACAACCACTACGTCCAGGACTTCAAAGTCTTGGACGATGGGCGGCACGGCTTGCTGCGCCTGTACCTGAAGTATCACAACGACTCCCCCGTGATCCGCGAGCTGCAACGCGTGTCCGCACCCGGCCTGCGCCGCTACGTCAAGGCCCGAGAGGTTCCGCGGGTGAAGAACGGGCTGGGGATGGCGATCCTCTCGACCCCGCAAGGGCTCATGACCGACCGCGAAGCTCGTAGCGCCCGCGTGGGCGGTGAGCTCCTCGCGGTGGTCTGGTAGGGCGCCGCGATGTCGCGCATCGGCAAGAAACCCGTCGCCCTGCCCAAGGGCGTCACCGCCGCCGTCGAGGGCCGGCGCATCACGGTGAAAGGGCCGCGGGGGGAGATCAGCCGGACCATTCACCCCGAGCTTAGCATGGGCGTGGAGGGAGAGACGGTCGTCGTGCGACGCCCCTCCGACGAGAGTAGGCACAAGGCCCTGCACGGCCTCACCCGCACCCTCGTCGCCAACATGGTGGAGGGCGTGACGAAGGGGTTTGCCAAGTCGCTCGAAATCCAGGGCGTCGGGTACAAGGCCGAGCCGAGGCCGTTCGGCGTGCAACTCGTCGTCGGGTTTTCGCATCCCGTCCCGTACCACGCGCCGCAGGGGATCAAGATCACCGTGGAAAACAACGTGCTCCTCAAGGTCGAGGGGGTCGACAAGGAACTCGTGGGTCAGGTGGCGGCGGAGATCCGCGCCGTCCGCCCCCCCGAGCCCTACAAAGGCAAGGGCGTCCGCTACGTGGGTGAGCAAGTCCGGCGCAAGGCCGGCAAGACCGCCCAGGCGGCGAAGTAGACCATGCGCACCATCCGGAAGATTCGTACGCGCGAACACCGTCGCTACCGGCGACACCTGCGGGTGCGCCGCAAGGTGGCGGGCACGCCCGAGCGGCCCCGCCTTGTCGTGTTCCGCTCCTCGAAGCACATCTATGCCCAGGTGGTCGACGACACGCGGGGCGTGACGCTCTTGGGCGCCGCGGACACGTCTGAAGGGGTCACCCCGGAGGGCAAGGGAAAGACGGCCCGGAGCTTCGCCCTCGGGCGCCTGGTCGCCACTCGCGCGAAGGCGAAGGGGATTGACAAGGTGGTCTTTGACCGCGGGGGCTACCAGTTCCACGGGCGCGTGAAGGCCGTGGCCGACGGCGCCCGCAAGGGCGGATTGGAGTTCTAATGATGAGCGAGCAGGAGGGCGGCACCCAGGCCCCGGTCTCGAGCGAGACGGGCGAAACGGCCCACGCGGGCGGCGACGCCGCGCCCGAAGAACACGGGAAAGGTGGTGGGGGCGGGGGCGGGGGCGGCGGTGGAAGCAGCGGCGGTGGGGGCGGTGGGGGTGGCCGCGGGCGCGGGCGGGGGCGCGGCCGCGGGGGACGCGGCGGCGAACGGCGGGATTCGAGCGAGCGTCAGCGGGAAGGCGACGGGCTCGTCGAGAATGTCATCTCCATCAATCGAGTGGCCAAGGTCGTCAAGGGCGGCCGGCGTTTCGGTTTCAACGCGCTCGTTGCCGTGGGGGACGGACACGGCCACGTCGGCGTCGCCACGGGGAAGGCGAACGAAGTGAGCGAGGCGGTGCGCAAGGCCGTGGAAGCCGCCCGCCGGCGCATGTTGGAAGTACCGCTCGCGGGTACCACGATTCCGCACGAGATCGTGGGCCATCACGGAGCGGGGCGCGTCCTCCTGAAGCCCGCCGCGTCCGGTACGGGGGTGATCGCAGGAGGCGCGGTCCGCGCCGTGTTGGAGTGCGCCGGCGTGCGCGATATCCTGACTAAGAGCCTCGGGTCCACCAACCCCCACAACATGGTGCGGGCCGCCCTCGACGCCCTCCAGCACCTGACCACGGCGCGGCACGTGGCGAGCGAACGGGGCGTCGAGCTCGACGCGATCCCCTATAAGGCCCGTCAGACGGTGGCACATGGCTAGGAAGCCGCCCACCCGGAAATACCGCAAGCGCAAGCCGGGGCGTGCGGCGGTCCTGCCCCCGCCGGGCAAGGGCAGCTTGCAGATCGCGCAGATCCGCTCCGGGATCGGCCGCCCCGCCCGCGAGCGGCGCACGCTCGAGGCGCTGGGTCTGAAGCACCACCAGGACGTCGTGGTGAAGCCCGATCACCCGGCGCTCCGGGGCATGCTCGACCGCGTGCGGCACCTCGTCCTGGTGACGCCCAAGAAAGCAGGGGACTGAACGATGCCGAAGCCGAAGCGCAAG
The DNA here is from genome assembly GCA_035538175.1 of Gemmatimonadales bacterium. GTDB lineage: Bacteria > Gemmatimonadota > Gemmatimonadetes > Gemmatimonadales > GWC2-71-9 > AG41. The sequence goes on from DATLKW010000222.1 coordinate 9,284, forward strand.
ACCCGCGCGAAGCCGCGTAGCCGGGCACCGCGGCGGGCCGCGAAGGCGACCGCCGCCGGCTCCCCGAGTGAGGTGCAGCCGATCACCTTGTCGGGGCTACGACCGCCGCGCGGCTCCCACCGCGCCCGCATCCGCAAGGGCCGTGGGCCGGGGTCGGGCATTGGCAAGACCGCGGGGCGCGGCGGGAAGGGTCAGACCGCGCGGCAGGGCGGCCACGTCCGCCCCGGGTTCGAGGGCGGGCAGATGCCCCTCGTGCGGCGCATCCCGAAGCGTGGCTTCACCAACCCCTTCAAACAGCCGGCGCAGGTCGTCAACGTCCGCCACCTGGACCGCCTCGCCGAGGGGGCGGACGTGACGCCCGAAACCCTGTTCGGTGCGGGCCTCGTCCGCCGCCCGGACGCGCCCATCAAGTTGCTCGGCATGGGCGAGGTGCCGCGCAAGTTCAACGTGAAGGGTGTGACGGTGTCCGCCTCCGCTCGCAACAAGATCGAGCAGGCGGGCGGCACCATCGCGAGCTGAGCATGACGGCTCCACGACTGCCCAACCTGTTCAAGGTTCCGGAGCTGAAGGAGAAGATTCTCTTCACGCTCCTCTGCCTCGCGGTGTACCGGATCGGGGCCCACATCGCGACCCCCGGCGTCAACGTCCAGGCGCTCGCCGACTTCCTCCGCAATCAGGGTCAAGGCACGCTGTTCAGCCTGTACGATCTGTTCGCGGGGGGCAGCTTCGGTCGAGCGACCGTGTTCGCGCTCGGCATCATGCCGTACATCTCGGCGAGCATCGTCTTCCAGCTCGCGGCACCGGTGTTCCCAATCGTCGAGAAGATGCAGCGCGACGAAGAAGGCCGGAAAAAGCTCACCCAGTGGACGCGGTACCTCACCGTGGTCCTGTGCCTGTTCCAGGCCTACGGGTATGCCCTCTTCACCGAGCAGATCCCGGGAGCGGTGTCCCATCCCGGGTTCTTCTTCCGCCTCACCACGGTCCTCACGCTCACCACGGGCGGGGTGTTCGTCATGTGGCTGGGTGAGCAGATCACCGAGCGCGGCATCGGGAACGGCGCGAGCCTCCTGATTTTCTTCTCGATCGTCGAACGGATCTGGCCGGAAACCATTCGGACGTTCGAGGCCCTGCAGGCGCGGAGCCTCACGTTCCCTACGCTGCTCGCCGTCCTCGTCGTGATGGTGGGCGTCGTGGCGGGCACGGTGGCGGTGACGGTGGCCGCGCGGCGCATCCCCATCCAGATTCCGCGCAAGGTCATGGGGCGCGGCCGCATCCGCGAGGGCCAGAAGACGTTCATTCCACTCCGGCTCAACACCGCGAACGTGATGCCGATCATCTTCGCCCAATCCCTCATTATCGTTCCCGGGACGATTGCGGCCTTCAGCGGTAATCAGACCCTGAAGCACCTCGCCGAGTACTTCAGCGTGACGTCGCCTGTGTATCTGGTCTCGAGCGCGATCCTGATCATTTTCTTCGCGTACTTCTACACGTCGATCATCTTCAATCCGGTGGATCTGGCGGAAAACCTGAAGAAGCAGGGCGGTTTCATCCCGGGGGTGAAGCCCGGCGCGGCCACAGCCGACTACATCGACGACGTCCTATCGCGGATCACCCTTCCGGGGGCGTTGTTCCTCACGCTGGTCGCGATGCTGCCCATCGTGGTGTCGAACGTCCTCAACATGCCATTCGGATTCGGCGGCACGGCGCTCCTCATCGTCGTCGGCGTGGCGCTCGACACCGTCCAGCAGGTCCAGCAGCACCTGCTGCTGCGGCACTACGACGGGTTCATGAAGGAAGGGCGAGTGAAGTTCCGCGGCCGCCAGCGCTACATGTAGTCTGGCGGTGTTCATTCTTCTGTTGGGCGCGCCGGGGTCGGGCAAGGGGACGCAGGGACGGATCCTGGGCGACCGGCTCGGCTTGCCGAAGATCACCACCGGGGACATCCTGCGGGCGGCGACGAAGGCGGGGACCCCGCTCGGCGTGGAAGCGAAAAAGTTCATGGATTCCGGCCGGCTGGTGCCGGACGGCGTCATCCTCAGTATGATCAAGGACGAGCTTGCGAAACCCGAGGCCCGCACCGGGGCCATCCTCGACGGCTTCCCGCGCACCGCCGCCCAAGCGGAGCTCGTCGACGGGACCCTGGGCGAGCGGGGGCAGCGGCTCAACCACATCATCCTCCTCGACGTTCCGGAAGAAGAACTCGTGCGTCGCATGACGGCGCGGGCCAGACAAGAAGGGCGACCGGACGACACGCCGGCCGCCATCAAGATGCGACTGGACGTGTATCAGCGTGACACCGCCCCGCTCGTTGCCCACTACGCCCAGCGCGGCATCGTCAAGCGGGTGACGGGCGTGGGCCTCGTAGACGAGATTGCCACCGAGATCAAACGCGTCATCGGACGATGATCACGATCAAGTCCCCCCGTGAGATCGAAACCATGGCGGCCGCCGGGCGCATCGTCGCGGAGACGCTCGCCCTCGTCGCTCGCCACGTCCGACCGGGGGTGTCGACCGAGGAGCTCGACCGACTCGCCGAGCAATTCATCCGTACCCATCCAGGCGCCCGCCCCTCGTTCAAGGGACTGTACGACTTCCCGGCCACGCTGTGCACGTCCATCAACCACGAGGTGGTTCACGGCATCCCTTCCGCCCGCCGCGTCTTGAAGGAAGGCGATCTGTTGAGCGTCGACGTCGGCGTGTGGCTCGACGGGCTGCACGCCGACTCGGCGGCGACGTTCCCCGTGGGCAAGGTGACCCCCGACGCGGAGCGCCTCCTCGAGGCCACGCGCAACGCCCTGGCGGCGGGCGTCGCGCAGGCGCGCGCCGGCAACCACGTCGGCGACATCGGCCACGCTGTTCAAGCCGTGGCCGAAACCGCGGGGTACTCGGTGGTGCGTGAGCTCGTGGGTCACGGGATCGGCTCGTCGTTCCACGAAGAGCCCCAGGTGCCCAACTACGGCAAGCCCCGCCGCGGACCGCGCCTCGTCCCGGGGATGACTATCGCCATCGAGCCGATGGTGAACGCGGGCGCCGCTGACATCCGGACCCTCGCCGACAAGTGGACGGTCGTCACCGAAGACGGGTCCCTGTCGGCTCACTTCGAACACACCGTGGCCATCGCGGAAAACGGCGAGCCACCACGCGTCCTCACCTCGGCGGATTGAGGGCGCCGTGACCGCGGCCCCGACGCCGCGGCAGGCCACCGGGATGTAGGCGCTCGGCGCCCGTGCGGGCGGTTGGCGCGGCGCTCCCCGGCGTCTAGTCGCGAACCTCGCGCTCGAGACGCTCCACCCCCTCCAGCACCTCCCGCCCCCGGTTGGGCTCGCTGAGCGCGGCGATGTTCACCCGGACGTTCTCACCCGCGCCGATCACGGCCACCCGGGCGAGCGCCTCCGCGACGTGGGCGTCCGAGCGGGCATTCGCGTTGCCGATTGCGGCGATCTCGCGTGCGAGCCGCAGGAGCTGCGCGGCGCGTGCCACGACCTCGGCGGGCGGCCGCGTGGCGGCGAGGAGCGCATCGTCGATCGCGCTCCCGCGCGACGGGTCACCCTTCGGCCGCTTGTACGCCTGGCTCACGGCGGCGTAGGCGGCCGCGTCCTCGTCGACCAGGCGGCGCAGTTGGACGCGCAACGCGTCCGCCTCGCGCAAGATCTCGCCCGCGCGCCGCTCGACGGCGGCGTATGCCTTGCGACCCACCGTCAGCCGGGCAACCATGGCGACGAGCCCTCCCGCCAGGGCGCCGGCGAGCGCGGAGGCGCTGCCGCCACCCGGCACGGGAGCACCGCTCGCCAGCTCCTCGAGCCAGCCGTCGAGCGTCGGTCCCTCCGCGGCCCGGATCTTAGGCTCGAGCAGGTGATCTGCCGCATCGGGAAGCTTGAGCGCGGCTGCCCCGGCTCCCAGGATAGCTCGCTCGGGCACGAGGCCCACCACCTCGCTCTTCGCGATCCCCACGCCGCGCGCCTGGGCCGCTCGCTCCACGGCGGTGTACACCGCGACGGGCGAGGTCGTGTCGACGTCGAGCAGGTTCATCGAGACCTGCGCCAAGCCCCCGACCGCGAACCCGGCGGCTTGGACCGCGGGCAGGCCGCCGCTCGACGTCCGGATCTGCTTGGCGATCTCCTTCGCAATCCCAAGCTCGGCCGTGTCCAGGTAGATGTTGAACGCCACCAGCACAGGCCGGGCGCCGACCGCCGTCGCACCAGCCGTCGGATGGATGCGGCGCGGACCGAAATCCGGGTCGGCAGCCGGATCCCGCCCGATCGCGTCCCGCAGCCCCTCGAACTCGCCTTTGCGGATGTCGGGAAGCCGCTCGCGCTCGGGCCGGCCGGCGGCCTTGGCGTAGAGATAAATGGGGATCTGGAGCTCCGTCGCCGCCCGCTCGGCGACACGTCGCGCCAAGGCGATGCAATCGTCCATCGTCACGTCGCGCACCGGGATGAACGGCACGACGTCGGTCGCGCCCATGCGCGGGTGCTCGCCCACATGCCGCGTGAGGTCGATGCGCTCCGTGGCGACGCGCATGGCCCGGAGCGCGGCTTCGGCGGCCGCCTCCGGCGGCGCCACGAAGGTGAACACCGAGCGGTTATGGGCCGGGTCGGACTCGACGTCCAAGACCGTCACCGCGGGCACACTGACGAGCGCCGCGCGGAGTGCCTCGATCGTCGCCGCGTCCCGGCCCTCGGAGAAATTGGGTACACACTCCACGAGGGGCGCCGCCATCTACGCCCGCCCCAGGAGGTCGAGCAGCCACGCGTGGAGCGCGGGATTCCCGGCCACCACCGATCCGTGCTGCAGCACGTCGTTCGACCCATCGAGCGTCGTGATGATCCCCCCGGCTTCCCGCACGAGCACCGTGCCCGCTGCCACATCCCAGGGCGCGAGCGTCAGCTCCCAGAAGCAATCGAGCCGGCCTGAGGCGACGTCGGCGAGATCGAGCGCCGCGGCGCCAGCCCGCCGGATTCCGCTCACCGCGCCCATGACGGTGGCGAACTGGTCCAGGTACCCACGCAGCACCGGGAGTGTCTTGAACGGAAAGCCCGTCCCCACGAGCGCATGGCGCGGCTCCGTGAGTCCCGAGACGCGAAGCCGGTGCTCGCCTTCCCAGGCCCCGAGCCCCGCCGCCGCCCAGTAGACCACATCACGCGGCACATCGTGCACCACCCCGACACGCACCACACCCTCGACCGAGCACGCGATCGACACGGCGTACTGCGGGTAGCCGTGCAAAAAGTTCGTCGTCCCGTCGAGCGGGTCGACGATCCACAGCAGGTCCGCCGCTGGGGGCGGGGCGGGGGATAGCTCCTCGCCCATGACGCGCGACGTCGGAACGGCGTCGAGGAGCGTCTGCGTGATGCGCGCTTCGGCCTCGCGATCGGCCGCGGTGACGAAATCATGGCGACCCTTCTCGATCCACTCCGTGTCGGGCGGGGGCTTGACGTCGCGCAAGAACGCCGCGGCGCGCCCCGCGGCGCGCCGCGCCGCATCGACTAAGTCCTTGAGTTCTCGCACCTTGCGGCGCTTGCCTCCACCCGCGTAGGTTGTGCACCCATGGCGCGCGTGTTCTCCGGCATCCAGCCCTCGGGCGAGCTACACATCGGCAACTACCTCGGCGCCGTGCAGAACTGGGTCAAGCTCCAACACCAGTATGAGTGTCTGTTCTGCGTCGTCGACCTGCACGCCATCACACAGCCGTTCGACGCCGCCACCCTCGCGCAGCGTACGACCGACATGGCGATCGGGCTGTTCGCGGCTGGGATCGATCCGCAGCGGGCCATCGTCTTCGTGCAATCGCATGTGCCCGAACACACGGAGCTGAACTGGCTCCTGACCACCGTCACGCCGCTCGGCGAACTCGAGCGCCAGACCCAGTTCAAGGACAAAGCGCAGCGCCAGGAGAGCGTACCCGCCGGCCTCCTCAACTACCCCGTGCTTCAGGCGGCCGATGTGCTGCTGTACGAGGCCACCCTCGTGCCCGTCGGCGAAGACCAGTTGCAACACCTCGAGCTCATGCGCGAGATCGCGCGCCGCTGGAACAGCCGCTTCGCCGATGGGTTCGCCTTCCCCGAGCCGCGCGCCTTGCTCGCGCCCACGAAACGCGTCCTTGGGCTCGACGGACAGGCCAAGATGTCCAAGAGCCTGGGCAACACCATCAGCCTGTTCGAGTCGCCGGACGCCATCTGGGAGAAGCTCAAGCCTGCTGCCACCGACCCCGCCCGCGTGACCCGCAACGATCCGGGAAACCCCGACATCTGCAACGTGTTCACGATCCACCAAGGGTTTTCGCCGCCCGACACGCTCACCCGGGTGGCGCACAATTGCCGCACGGCGGGCTGGGGCTGTCTCGATTGCAAGCGGGTGTTGGCGGACAATATGATAGCCGCGCTCACTCCCATCCGCGAGCGAGGCGAGGCGTTGCGGCGAGAGCCGCACCGCGTGCTCGAGCTGCTGCGCGCCGGCGCCGCCAAGGCCCGCGCGATCGCGCGCCGCACGATTACGCAGGTGCGACGCCGGATGGGATTCCTCAGCGAAGCGGAGGCCTGATGCAGGACGTGGTCCAGCGCATGGTCGAGGTGTTTCACCTCGAGCTGTTGCTGCAGTTGAGCGTCGCGATCCTCCTGGGGGGCGCCATCGGGCTCGAGCGCGAGCTCAGCGGCAAGCCTGCCGGGCTGCGCACGAACATCCTCATCTGCGTCGGCGCCGTGCTGTTCACGACGTTGTCGACGAAAATGTCATTCGGCCGGGGCGATCCCGCCCGCGTGGCAGCGCAAATCCTGCCCGGCGTCGGCTTCATCGGAGCGGGCACGATCCTCCACACCCGCGGCTCGGTGACTGGCCTGACCAGCGCGGCCACCATCTGGGTCGTTGCGGCGATCGGCATGGCGCTCGGGGCGGCCGCGTACGGGGAGGCGCTCGGGACCGCGCTCCTTGTGCTCATCGTCCTCAAGGGCCTCGGAACGGTCGAGCGCTACCTCGGCCGGGCCGCCACCCGCGGGCATCTCGTGATCCATGCCAAGCCGGAGGCGACCGCCCTCGAGGACCTGGAAGCGCTGGTGCAGCGAATCGGCCTCGAGGTCCAGCGCGCGGTCGCGCGACGCGAGAACGTCGATCTCGTGATCGAATTCGACGTGCGTGGGCCTAAGCGCCTGCACGATCAGTTGCTCGTCGGGGTCATGCACCACCCGGGAGTGCGGGCGGTCTCGACGGGCGAGTGACGCGACGCGTCGTCATTGACCTGGCGTCCCCTCGCCCTGACTGGCGCATCGCGGACACCACCGTGGGGGCGATCGGCGCGGCGCTCGGCCCTGGGTGGGACGTGGCGTGGGTCCGGACCCCGGCCGAGTCGGCCGGCGACGGCGGCTCGGGGAGCCCCGAGGCCGTCCGGGCGGCGCGGGGGGCCGAGATCTATCTGGGATACGGCGTACCCCGCGCGGTCGTCGCGGCGGGCCGCGGGACCCTGCAGTGGGTGCACACCGCGACGGCCGGTGTCGCGGCCAGCGTCGCGCACCTGGCGGGAAGCGGGATTGTGCTCACCAACAGCGCCGGCGTCCACGCGGACCCGATCGCCGACTGGACCGTCGCCGCGATCGGCTATTTCACGCGCGGCCTCGATCGGATGCGCGAGTACCAGGCGGCGGCGCGGTGGGCGACGGCGGAGCTCACCGCCGTGCCCGTCCAAGTCCGCGAGTTCGCCGAACTGCGCCTTGGGGTTTTCGGCCTCGGGGGGATCGGCGCCGCCATCGCCCGACGCGCCACGGCGCTGGGGATGAGCGTTGCGGCGGTCCGGCGCCACCCCGAGCGGGGCGGTCCACCCGGCCTCCGTTGGGTGGCGGGGCTCGATGGGCTTGCGCGCCTCGCCACGGAGAGCGACTGCTTCGTGATCGCCGCGCCGCACACCAGCGAGACGAACGGCGCGGTGACGGGGACGGTGCTGGACCACCTGCCGCCCCAGGCGATCGTGGTCAACGTCTCGCGCGGCACGCTCTTGGACGAGCGCGCGCTGATGGAGCGGCTCGATGCCGGCCGGCTGCGAGGCGCCGCCCTGGACGTGTTCGCGGTCGAACCCCTCCCGCCCGGTCACCCGCTCTGGCACCACCCACGGGTCCTCGTAAGCCCGCACGTCGCCGCGGTGGCGGCGCGATTCTGGGAGCGTGAGGCAGGCCTGATCGTGGCGAACATCACGCGCTATCTTGCAGGGTCCCCGCTCATGAACACGGTCGACTCGGAGGCCGGATACTAGTGGAGGAGAAGCGGAGCGGCCGCGCGAGCAGCGCCGCCACCCAGCCTCGCGGGATCGAGCAGATCATCAAGGCGGCGATCGACCGGGGCGCGTCCGACCTCCACATCAAGGCGGGGGACGTGTTCCGAGCGCGCATCGACGGCAAGCTCGTGCCCCTCACCAAACAGCGCCTCACCCCCGACCAGACGCGCGCCATCGCTCAGCACCTCATCACGAATGACGAGGATCGCGCCCGGCTCGACCGGGTGCGGGACTACGACTGCTCCTGGGGCATGCCCGGCGTTGGGCGGTTTCGCGTGAACGTGCTCCGGCAACGCTCCTCCTTCATGATCGTGATGCGGGTCATCCCGTTCGATATCCCCACGTTCGACACCCTCAAGCTGCCCGCGATTCTCACGAGCGTGGCCTCCGCGGAGCAGGGAATGATCCTCGTCGCCGGAGGAGCCGGGTCGGGCAAGAGTTCCACGATGGCCGCGATCGTCAACCACATCAACCAGAGCCAGCAAAAGCACATTGTGACGCTCGAAAACCCGATCGAATTCCTGCACCGCGACCTGAGTAGCTCAGTGACGCAGCGGGAGATCGGCGTCGACACGGACGATCTCCAGGCCGGGCTTCGCGCCACCCTCCGCCAGGATCCCGACGTGGTCCTGATCAGCGAAATGCGCGATCTCGAAACGATCGATACGGCGTTGACGGCCGCCGAGACCGGCCACCTCGTCATCACGTCGCTCGACACCCCTGACGCCGTCACCACCGTCAGCCGCATCGTCGCGATGTTTCCGCCTGCGGAACAGGAGATCGCGCGGCTGCGCCTGGGAGACGTGCTGCAGGCCATCGTGGCGCAGCGCCTCGTGACCCGGGCGGACGGGCGCGGACGCGTGGCGGCCGTGGAGATCCTCATCTCCACCGACACGGTACGCGAACTGATCAAGGACGCCGAGCGGACGCCAGGGCTGCGCGACTACATCCGCAGCGCGCGGGAGCAGTACGGCATGCAGACGTTCGACCAGCACCTGATGGAGCTGGTCACCGACGAGGTCGTGAGCTACGAAACCGCCGTGGCGGCCGCGCTCGATCTCGCCGACTTCGAGCAGCAGATGCGGGGCCGGCACGCGGCGCCCCGCCCGCCGGCGCGGGCCGCGACACCCAGCCCGTGAGGGCCGAGCGCCTTACCGGGGTCTTTGCCCCCCTCACCACCCCGTTCGACCGCGTCACGGGGGACATCGCCCCCGTGGAACTGCAAGCCAATGTGCGGCGCCTGATCGGGGAGGGTCTCGACGGTGTGGTCGTCGCCGGCTCGACCGGGGAGGCGGCGCTCCTCGACCCTGAGGAACAGCGCGGCGCGATCGCGTGCGTGCGCGACGCGCTCCCCGACTCGCGCTGGCTCGTGGCGGGCACGGGCGCCGAGTCGACGCGGCAGGCCGTCGCACTCAGCCGCGCCGCGGCGGCCGAAGGAGCTGACGCTGTGCTCGTCCGCCCGCCCGCATACTTCTCGGGCGCCCTGTCTACGGCGAGCGTCGCCACGTACTTCCGTAGCGTCGCCGAGGCGAGTCCCGTGCCGGTGCTCGTGTACAACATCCCCAAGTACACGCACTACGCGGTGGGCGCCCCGTTGCTTGAGGAGCTGGCCGCGCATCCTAACATCGTCGGCGTCAAGGATTCCTCCGCCGATCCCGCCAACCTCATCGCCTACCGCACGGCCGTGCCCGACTGGTCCGTGTTCGCCGGCTCGGGGTCCCTCCTCTACACGGGCCTCCAGCTCGGATGCGCGGGCGGCATCCTCGCGGTGGCGTGTTTCGCCGCGGCGTTGTGCGTCCAGATTCTCGCGGCCTGTCGGGCCGGCGACCGCGAGCGCGCGGCGGCGCTGCAGGAGCGGCTCGTCCCCCTCGACAAGGAGATCGTCGCGAGGCTCGGACCGGCGGGCGTGAAGGCGGCCATGGACGCCGCGGGGTTGTACGGCGGTCCGGTCCGGCCTCCCCTCGCCGCCGTGGCGCCGACCGATCGCGAGCGCGTCGCCCAGCTCGTCGCCCGGTGACCGAGTACGGCGCCCTCCTCACGGAGCTCGCCGTCCCGAGGCTGGCCGGCACGGCGGGGGCCGAACAGGTGCGCGGAGTGCTGAAACGCGAGCTCGCGGCGCGCGGGTTCGTCCCCATGGAGCACCGCTTCACGGCTCGCTCGCTGCTCCATCGGTGGGGGCGGGCTCCCCTCTCCGGCGTGAATGTGATCGCTGTGCTCCCCGACACGCGCGTGGCGACGTGGCTCGTCGCGCATTACGACGCGAAGGGCCAGCTCCTCTCGATGGCGAGTCGTCTCATCGCTGCGGCCCTCACCCTGCTCGGCCTGGCTTATCTACTCGGGCTGGCGCTCCGAGCCGTGCACGGCGGGCCCCCCTTCGGGATCGCGGACGTGCTCCTCGGGGCCGCAGGCGGAGCCGGGGCCGGGATGCTCGTGGCGAACCGCGTGACGCCCCGCTCGCCCGGTGCCGTCGATAATGCGTCAGGGGTCGTCGCGGTATTCGCCATCGTGGACGCGCTGCCGCCGGAGGCTGGCGTCGGGGTCGGGGTGATCTTTCCGGACGCGGAAGAATACGGCCTGCTCGGCGCCCGGGCGCTGGCCCGGGAGCGCCCGCACCTCCTGGCCGATACCGCGGTGCTCAACTTCGACGGCATTGACGACCGGGGGCCGACGATCGCCGTGATGCATCGCGGCGGCCCACTCGCCCGCCGCGTCGCCAATGCCGTGGGGGCGCGGCGGGCCCGCTGGCTGCCGGTCCTTGTGGATGGCCTCGCGCTCGCCGCTGGGGCGCGGGAGTGCGTGACGATCGTGCGGGGGAACTGGGCGACGGCGAGAATCGTGCATACGCCGCGCGACACGCCGCAGCGGTTGCGGCTCGACGGCGCCCGCGCCGTGGCGCGCGGCGTCGCAACGGCCCTCCAATCGACCTGAGCGCCGCGCCGCGTTGACGTCGGCTCGCGACCGACCTAGCTTCCCTCAGAGGATGCGCTAACACCAACGCCCCTGGTTCAAGGGGCGTTTTTTTGCTGGAGGGTCATGTTCGGACCGAAGACGCATTGCGTCGTCGTGGTCGGGGCCCAATGGGGTGACGAAGGGAAGGGCAAGATCGTCGACGTGCTCTCCGAGCGCGCCGACCTTGTCGTCCGCTACCAGGGCGGCGCCAACGCCGGCCACACGGTGCATACGGCCGATGGTGAGTTCGTGCTCCACCAGATTCCCTCGGGGATCATCCAGGGGGCGGTCTGCGTCGTGGGCAACGGCGTCGCGCTCGACCCGGAAACCCTCTTCACGGAGCTCGATGCCCTGAGCGAGCGCGGCGTGCGGACCGAACACAAGGTGTACGTCTCGGATCGCGCGCACCTCACGCTCCCCTGCCACAAGCAGCTGGACCGCGCCCGCGAGGCGCGAGAGAAGATCGGGACCACGGGCCGCGGCATCGGGCCGACCTACGAGGACAAGTACGGCCGGCGGGGAATCCGCGTCGGGGACCTGCGCAACCTCGCACGGGCGCGTGAGCTCGTCTGTGCCCGCGTGCAGGGCGTCAACCAGGTCCTCGAGCTCCTCGGATTTCCCGAACGGGCCGATGCCACCGCGCACGTCGGCCTCCTCGAACGCCTCGCACCCCGCCTCCTGCCGCTCGCCGTGGATGCCGGCCGCGTCGTGTGGGACGCCCTTCAACGGGGCGAATCGGTCCTCCTCGAAGGGGCGCAGGGCGCCCTGCTCGATGTGGATCACGGGACGTACCCCTACGTCACGTCCTCGAATACGACGGCCGGCGGAGCCGCAGTGGGAGCCGGGATCGGGCCTACAGCGATCGACGCCGTGCTAGGGGTCGTGAAGGCCTACACGACCCGGGTTGGCAACGGACCCCTCCCCACCGAGGCCCCTCCGGCCCTGGGCGAGAAGATTCGGGATCTAGGCGACGAGTTCGGGGCCACGACCGGGCGGCCGCGGCGGTGCGGCTGGTTCGACGCCGTCGTGGTCCGCTACGCGGTGCGCGTCAACGGCCTCACGGGCCTGGCGGTGACCAAACTCGACGTGCTGGACTCGTTTGCCGACATTCCCGTCTGCGTGGGCTACCGCCTGGACGGCGAGGCGCTGGACACGATGCCGGCCGATGTGGAACGGCTGGGACGCGTGGAAGCGGTGTACGAGTCGCTCCCCGGCTGGCAACGCTCCCTCAGCCTGGCGCGACGGCTGGCGGACCTTCCACCCGCCGCGCGGGCGTACCTCGATCGCCTGCAAGACCTCGCCCACGCCCCCATCCGCTACGTGAGCGTGGGATCGCACCGCGACCAGATCATTGAAGTGACGTGACAGTGTACCGTTGATGCTCGATCTCGCGGTGATTGGCGCAGGCCCCTGCGGGCTCGCGGTCGGCGTGGCGGCCAAGCGCGCGCGGCTCACGTGCTCGCTGTTCGACAAGGGGCCGCTCGTCGCGAGCCTGCTACGCTATCCCCTCTACATGACGTTCTTCTCGACCCCGGAAAAGCTCGAGATCGGCGTCCCTTTCATCACGGCGGGCGACAAGCCCACGCGCCGCGAGGCGCTGGCCTACTATCGCCGCGTGGCGGAGCACTTCGAGCTCGACGTCCGCCAATATCACGCGGTGGTGAGCGTCACGCGGACGCCCGAGGGCTTCGAGCTCGTGGCGCGCCACCCCGGCGCCCGCGACCCCGAACGTATCCCCGCGCGGCACGTCACCTTCGCCACCGGGTACCTTGACTCGCCCAATCTCGTCGGCGTGCCCGGCGAGGACCTGCCCCACGTGTCACACTTCTTCGTCGAGCCGCACCCCTACTGGCAGCAGCGCGTCGTGGTGGTCGGCGGGGGCAACAGTGCCGTCGAAGCGGCGCTCGAACTCCAGCGCGTGAACGCGCGCGTCACGATCGTGCACTTCCTCGCGGCCTGGGATCGGGGCGTGAAGCCTTGGGTCCTGCCCGACATTACGAATCGGGTGAAGGAAGGCCGTGTCGCGGTGCGTTGGTGTAGCCGGGTGGTGGAGATCACCCGGGCGCACGTCGTGATCCGGCGCGAGCCCGGCGGCGAGCTCGAAACTCTCGCGACGGACTTCGTCTTGGCGTTGACCGGGTACCGGGCGGACCTCGAGCTGCTGCGCTCGGTGGGCGTCCTGATTGAGGACGCGACCGGCGTCCCGCGCCATGACCCCACGACGATGGAGACCAACGTCCGGGGCGCCTACATTGCCGGCGTCCTCGGTTCGGGCTCGGACGCCAACAAGATCTTCATCGAGAACGGGCGTGAACACGGTGACCGCATCTGCGCCCACATAAAAAGCGAACCCCCCAGAGTCGCCCCTGGGGGGTGATCGCCTGCTCGACATCGTGCGCCCTAGAACCCGATGCGAGCGAGGCGAGTCCGTTGCTGCGGAGCATGTGAGCAAGATCAATGCCCCAACCCTAACCCCAGTCACCACCGGAGTTAGCGATCCCGCACCGCATCACATAATTGCATAATGCACGATTTCATGCATATTGCGACGTGAGCGAGTTCGTCCTTGTCGCGCCCGCTGCCTTCAAGGGAACGCTGGGGCCACGCCAGGTCGCCGAGGCCATGTCCAGCGGCGCCCGCCGCGCCCTCCCCAACGCCACCGTCCTCCAATGCCCTGTGTCCGACGGCGGGGATGGACTGCTTGACGCGGTGCTCCCGCCCGGGTCCCTACGCGAACCCCTCCAGGTCACGGGCCCCCTGGGCCGCTCGGTCTCGGCAGAGCTCGGCTGGGTCGATCCCGAAACCGCGATCTTCGAGAGCGCGTCGGCGTGTGGGATGCGGCTCGTGCGGCCCGACGAGCTGGACCCG
>DATLKW010000223.1:0-8891 GCA_035538175.1 Gemmatimonadales bacterium
AGGTGGCCCTCCATGTGATGGACACCGATCAGCTCGCGGTCCCCCGCGTACGCCAGGGCCTTCGCGTACACGACGCCGACGAGCAGCGCGCCGACGAGCCCAGGGCCCTGGGTGACGGCGATTGCGTCCACCGCGCTCCAGCTCACGCCGGCCTCGGCGAGCGCCCGATCGACCACCGCGGGCAGGACCGTCAGGTGCGCGCGGCTCGCGAGCTCCGGCACGACGCCGCCGAAGACGCGGTGCACGTCCTGCGACAGAATGACCAGCCCGGCAAGCTCCGGCCGGCGGCGCTCGCCCACCAGCACCGCGGCGGACGTCTCGTCGCACGAGGTCTCGATCCCCAGCACGACCTCAGCCACGGACCCCTTTGCGCTTCACGGACACCGAGTCGGGGACGGCGCGCGCCACGATCCCGGGCGGGGCGCTCACCGTGAGCCGGGCGTACGCCCCGGGGCCCGACCGCCCGACGAGATGCGCCACCACCCGCACGCTGTCGCGGGTGAGGACGTTCACTCGGCCCTCGGGGCCCCGCACCCGCACCGAGACCCGCTCCACGGCGAGCTGGAAGCCGGTCGCGCCCGAGGCGGCGCTCGCGATCGGGACGCCCCCGAGCGACCGCTCGATGATGGCGGCGACCTCGCCCGCCATGCGCACCTCCTTCGGGGCGATCCGCACGAGGCCGAGCGGCGCGGTGTCGAGCGGCACGGTGCGCACGAACGGGCCGTTCACGCTCGAGATCACGGTCGGCAGCGTCGTCACCGAGTCGAGCTGCGCGAGCGCGACCTGGGGGCCGACGACGCGCGCGAGGCTCGGCGTGATCGACAGCCCCCGCAGCACGTACCCCGACTCCGCTTCCACCCGCACGCGCGGCGCGATGCGCACGTCCTTGTGCGCCACCGAGTCCAGCACGACGTCGAAGTCGCGCGGCCGGATGTCGGCGACCTGGACGTCGCTCCCCTTGGGGAGCTCCACGTCGGACGCCGAGAGCTGCAGGTGCCACGTCGTCGCGGAGAAGGTATCGGGGATCGTTTTGTGGATCACGCGCGCAAAGGAGCGGAGCTTCAAGATCTCGCTCCCCTTTCCCGTGATCACGACGGTCACGCCCGCGGGCTGCTGGCGCACGCTGCGGCCGGGGGGGATCGCGAGGGCGAGCCGCATCGCGAAGCTCTGCGACAGGGGCTGCTGCGCCGTGACGGCCACGTAGAGCATCACGGCGAAGAAGGCCGCGGCGAGCTTGATCGGCCAGTTGCGCGCGGCGAGCTGGAAGACGTTAGCGCGCGCGTTCATCGAGCAAGCGCCGGATCAGCGCCTCGGTCACGGGATCGTCCCACTCGGCTGCCCCGATCACCTTCTTGATGATCACGCCGTCCGGGTTGATCACCCAGCTCTCGGGCACCCCGGTCGCCTGATAGGTTGCCTTGATCGCCGCCGTCCGATCGTGGAGGATGTCGAACGTGAGGCCTAGCGCCTTGGCAAAGGCCGCGACGAGCGAGTCGTCGCCTTCGTCGATGCTCACGGCCACGACCGCGAAGCCGCGGCCCCCAAGGCGCCGCGCGAGCCGCTCGAGCGACGGCATCTCGACGCGGCACGGCTCGCACCAGGTGGCCCACAGATTCAGCAAGACGACCTGCCCCCGATAATCGGCGATGGTGACGTCGCGACCAGTGGCGAGGCTCGTCGCGTGAAACGCGGGCGCCCGCGCGCCGACCCCGAGCAGGTTCATCTGCGGCCGGATCTTCACGGCGAGCGCCGTGCTGAACACGAGCGCCGTCGCGACGCTCACCGTCACCGTCCAGCGGCGCGCGGACATCAGACGCTCACCAGACACTGCCGCCGCAACGCCTCCACCTCGCGGCCGGGGTCGGGGCTCGCGAAGACCGCGTGCCCCGCGACGAACGTGTCCGCGCCGGCAGCGTGCGCCGCGCCGATGGTCTCGGGGGTGATCCCGCCGTCCACCTCGAGGAAGGCCCGCGAGCCGTGCGCGGTGAGCAGCTCGCGCGCGCGCCGGATCTTCTCGTTGACGGCCGGCAGGTAGGTCTGCCCGCCGAAGCCCGGGTTCACGGTCATCAAGAGCAGCACGTCCAAGTCCCCCACCACTTCCTCAGTCAGGCTCAAGGGCGAGCCGGGGTTCAGGGCCAGGCCGGCCAGCATGCCGTGGCTCCGCGCGGCCGCGAGATGCCGCTGCACGTGCGGCGTGGCCTCCGCATGGAACGTGAACACCGACGCGCCCGCCGCGGCGAAGGGCTCGAGATACCGTTCGGGCTCGACCACCATCAAGTGTACGTCTAGCGGCTTGTCGGTGAGCTGGCGCAGCGCCGCGATCATCCCCGCGCCAAACGTGAGATTCGGCACGAACCGCCCGTCCATCACGTCGACGTGGAGCCAGTCGGCGCCCGCGGCGATCACCTGGCCGACCTGCTCCGCCAGCCGCGTCAGATCGACCGACAGCACGCTGGGCGCGATGCGAACGCCGTTCGTCATGGTTCTCTAGAGACTCCGGGCCACCACGATGTCCACCACCGTGCCGGGCGCGGCGAGCGTGCCCGCCGCCGGCTTTTGCGCGATCACGGTGCCCGACGCCGCGTCCCCGGCCCGACGCCGCGTCACCGTCCCCAACACCAGCCCTTCGACTTCGAGCCGCGTGCGCGCGTCCGCCTGCGACAGGCCGAGGAGGCTCGGCACCGCAATCGTCGGGGCGCCGCGACTCACCACCACCGCGACCGACGTCCCCGGGGTGACGAGGGTCGCAGCGGGCGGACGCGTCAGCATCGTCACCCCGGGTGGCGTGGCCGCCTGCACCGACTCGACCTGCGCCACCGTGAGCCCCGCGGCCGCGATCAGCTGCTGCGCGAGCGGGCCGTCTATCCCGGTTACGTTGGGTACCGGAATCTTGGATGGACCCTGGCTCGACACCAGGGTCACCCCCAGCCCCGCGGGCGCGCTGACGCCCTGCGGCGGATCCTGCCAGACGACCGTGCCCTCGGGCGCCGTCGGGTGGGCCTGGGCGCCGCCATCCTGTACCTCGAACCCGTCCCGGCGCAGCGCCGTGGTGGCGTCGGCCAGCGAGAGCCCCAGCACGTGCGGTATCACCCCGTGGCGGTGCAGCAGGGGCGCGGGAAAGAGCACGACGAACGCGGTGAGATACCCGGCGAGCAGCGCGCCCCCGATAGCGAGTCCCCACCGTTTCGCCCCCTGTCGGTCGAATCCCGGGAGCGACCATTCGTGCAGCGGCGGGAGGTGACGACGGAAGCGCATCAGCCGGTTCGCCGCAGGCGGGCGGCGTACGCGCCGTCGACGCCGTCGCGCTGCGGCAGCGACTGAAAGTCGCCCTCCGCCGAGACGAGCGCGGCGGGGACCGCGCCCGGCACGGGCGCGCGCGCGAACTCCGGGTGACCGGCGAGAAAAGCGTTCACGAGGTCGCGGTTTTCCTCCGGCTCGAGCGAGCACGTGGCATACACGAGCAGTCCTCTAGGGCCCACCAGCCGCGCGGCGGCGGCGACCAACGCCTGCTGGCGCGTAGCCGCTCGGGCGATCGTGCCCGGCCGGAGCCGCCAACGGGCGTCCGGATGCCGACCCATCGTGCCGGTACCCGAGCAAGGCGCGTCCACCACCACCGCGGTGAACGCCCCCCAAGCATACGGCGCCGACAGAAGATCGGCGGCGGCGATCCGAATCGCCACTCCCGCGCGTCGGACCGTCGCCGCCAGCCGAGCGATCCGCGCCCGATCGGGGTCTCCGGCCACGACGCGCGCGCCCGCCTGCTCGAGCATCACCGCCTTGCCGCCCGGCGCCGCGCAGGCGTCGTAGACGCGTGTACCCGGCGGGAGGGCGGCGTAGCGGCATACGAGCGCGTGCGCCGGGTCCTGCACGATGAAGCCGCCCTCGCGGTAGCCCGGCCACCGGGCGATCGGTGGGAGGGCGGACGAGGAGCCGCCCCACTCGCCGCCGCCCGGGACGACCACGAGCCCCGCTCCGAACGGCGCTTCTTGTACCCCGATCCCGGCAGCTTGGAATGCGCGGCGCAGGGTCGCGACGTCCCAGCGCGCCGGCTGGAGCACCACCGACGGCCGGGCATCATTCCAGGACACCAAGCCCTCGGTGGCTTGCGCCCCGAACTGGCGGCGCCACCGCTCGACGAGCCACCGGGGATGGGTCCGCACCCCCTCGCCCCTGTCCGGCGCGGGCTCCGGCGCGGCCGCGGCGAGCCGCCGCAGCGCGTGGTTCACGTAGCGCGCCGCCCGCTCCCCGGCCACTTCCCGCGCCAGCGCCACGCTCGTCGCGACCGCCGCGTACGCCGGCACCCGGGCGAGCGCGCCCAGCTGAAACGCCCCGAGGCGGAGGACATCGTGCAGTCGGGGATCGGCCACCCCGAGCGCCAGGCGCCGGTCGAGGACAGCCTGGCGGCGCAGCACGCCCGCGGCGAGCGCGTACGCGAGCCGACGATCGCGGGGGGTGAGCCCGGGGAGCGCCCGGTCCCGGGCCACCTGGAAGGGGGAGCCGGAGCGCACTGCGGTGAGGATCGCGAGCGCCGCGCGGCGGGCGGCGGTGGCGTTGTTAATCCAGCATCCCCTCGAGCGGCGACGATGGCGTGGCGACTTCCCGCTTCGGCATGCGCCCGGCGAGGTAGGCGCTACGCCCGGCCTCCACCGCAAGCCGCATCGCCGTCGCCATGCGAACGGGGTCGCGGGCCGCGGCGAGCGCCGTGTTCATCAGGATCCCGTCCACGCCCTGCTCCATCGTCACGCACGCATCCGACGCCGTGCCGACGCCCGCGTCCACTACCACCGGTACCGTGAGCCGGCGCTTGATCGTTCGCACGCCGTAGGGGTTCAGGAGCCCGAGCCCACTGCCGATCGGCGACGCCAGCGGCATCACGGCGGCACACCCCGCCTCCTCGAGACGAAGCGCCGTGACCAAGTCCTCGTTCGTGTAGGCGAGCACCTTGAAGCCGTCCTTGACCAGCGTCCGCGCCGCCTCGAGAAGCCCCTGGACGTCCGGAAGGAGCGTCTCCTGGTCGCCGATCACCTCGAGCTTGATGAACTCGTTGAACCCGGCCTCGCGCGCGAGACGGGCGTAGCGCACGGCGTCGGCCGCCGTGAAACAGCCGGCGGTGTTGGCGAGCAGAAAATACCTGCTCGGGTCGAGGTGGTAGAGCACCCCGGCTTCTTTCGAGCGATCAAGGTCGACGCGCCGCACGGCGACGGTCACGATGTCCGCGCCCGACGCCTCGAGTGCCCGGGCCATCGTCTCGTTATCCCGATACTTGCCCGTGCCGACCATGAGGCGGGAGTGGAACGCCCGGCCCCCGATGACGAACGGCGTGTCCCGAATCGTGTCAACGGCTGCGGTCATGCGGCTCACCCCCCTCCGACGAAATGCACCAGCTCGATCGTGTCCCCGGCCGCGACGGTCACGTCGGCGAGCTGCGGGCGTCGCACGATGGCCCGGTTGTGCTCGACGACGACGGCGCGAGGATCGAGGGCGAGCGAGCGCAGGAGCGCGAGCAGCGTGAGCCCCCCGGTGACGGTGCGGGGCTCCCCGTTCAGCGTGACTTCGATTGCATCGTTCAGGTGTGCCACTCCTCGAGCATCCGCCGCGCTGCCTGGGCCGGGTCGCCCGTGTCCCACAACGCCCGGATCGCCGCAACGCCGTAGGCGCCCGCACGCGCGAGCTCACCCGCCCGCTCGGCCGTCACCCCGCCGATGGCGATCAGCGGGAGCCCGAGCGCCACGATCGGCTCGAGTCGCGCGAGGCCCAGAGGCTCCCGCTCGGCATGGGTGGCCGTCTCGTACACCGGCCCTACCACAAGATAGTCGGCTCCCCCGACGCGCGCGGCCTCAGCCTCGCGCAAGTCGTGCACCGACGCGCCGATCCACCACGCCCGGTCGAGCCGCCGAGCGTCGGGCGGCGCGAGACTTCCCCAGCCGAGCTCGACGCCCGCGGCCTCTACGGCGAGCGCCACGTCCAACCGGTCGTTGACGAACAGGCGGGCCGGCGGATAAGCAGACAGACGCACCGCCAGCTCGTAGTGCTCGAGCCCGGAGAGCCCGCGTCCGCGCGCGTGGAAGGCGAGCCGCTCACCGCCCGCTGCGGCGAGCGCGCGCGCAACCTCCGACAAGTCGGGCCGGCGCGCGACCCGCTCGTCGGTGATGGCGTGGACTCGCGGGAGCGCCCCCCCCTCGCGCCGTCTCACGTGAACCGCTGGCCGTCACGCACCCCGCGACCGCGCACCCAGTCGGCTGCGCTGATCCGCGGCTTGCCGGCGGGCTGGACCTCCGCGACCTCCACTGCCCCGAGTCCGCTGGCGACGCGCAACCGGCCCTCCCGCACCCGCACCTCGCCGGGCGCGGCGCGGTCGTCGACCACCCGGGCGCCGAAGAGCTTCACCTCCCGTCCCTCAAGCTCGGTCCATGCCCCGGGCCGCGGGTCGAGGGCGCGGATGACTTGGGCGACGCGCTCGGCCGGCTCGGTCCAGCGGATCCGCGCCACGTCGCGCGTGAGCTTCGGGGCATAGGTGGCGCGAGCCGACTCCTGGGGCTGCGGCGTGAGACCGTCGGTGCCGAGGAGCGCCAGCGCCTCGACCAGCGCCTGCGCCCCCATCTCGGAGAGGTGGTCCGACAGCTCCCCTCCCGTGACATCCGGGTCGATGGCGTGCGCGATCTGGAGGAGAATGGGACCCGAACCGAGCCCCGCCTCCATCTGCATGATCGTTACGCCCGTCTCGTCGAGTCCGTTCAGGATGGCCCACTCGACGGGGGCCGCGCCCCGCAGCGCGGGGAGGAGCGACGGATGCACGTTCACCATGCCGCGACGCGGCACGCCGAGCAGCTCGGGCGTCAGGATGTGCCCGTAGGCGACCACCACGCCGACATCGGGGGCGAGCTCGCGCAGGCGGGCGACGAAACTTGGATCGCTCGGCCGCTCGGGCTGCAACACCGGCACCCCTTCGGCCTCGGCGACGCGTTTCACGGGTGAGGCCACCACGGTCGAACGCGAGCGACCCTGTGGCTTGTCGGGTTGGGTAACGGCCACGACGACGTCAAACCCTTCGCCCAACAGGGCCTCGAGCGAAGGGACCGCGAACGCCGGCGTCCCGAAAAAGACGACCCGCACTTAGAGCTCGCCCGCCGGCTCCGGCGTGACCTCCTTCAGGTAACCGGGCTGCCCCTTGCGCGCCTTCTTCCACTTGGCGAGGAGCAGCCCCCGCTTCACGGCGCCGACGTGGTCGAGGAACAGCACCCCGTCGAGGTGGTCGATCTCGTGCTGCACGGCGCGCGCCTTGAACCCCGCGACGTCGACGCGGTACGCGCGACCGTCGCGGTCCAGGGCCTCGAGCGTGACCGTCACCGCGCGCTCCACATCGCCGTAGATGTCGGGGATCGAGAGACAGCCTTCCTCGGCCGTCTCCTGCTCCTCCCCAGCCGTCACGATCCGCGGATTGATCAAGACCAAGGGCGGCGGGGCCTCGTCGCCGACGTCCACCACGGCAACGCGCTGCGCGACACCCACCTGATTCGCGGCGAGGCCCACGCCCTTGGCAGCCCGCATAGTGTCGAACAGGTCGTCGACGAGCTCCCGCACGGCGTCGTCGACGACGGCCACGGGCGCCGCGCGCCGCCGCAGGACGGGGGAGCCGAGGAGGTGGAGGGACCGAACGGTCACTGCGGCTTGGCTTCCAGCGACCGGTTCAGAATCGATGCGATGTTGGCACGCATCACGACCAAGCGCGACTCCCCGCTCTTCACCGTGATTTCGTCGTCCTTCAGATGCACGACCTCTCCCACAATGCCGCCCGACGTCACGACGCGATCTCCGCGTTGGAGCGAGGCGAGCAGCTGCCGATGCCGCTCTTGCTGCTTGCGCTGGGGCCGAATGAGCATCACGTAGAAGATCGCGACCAGAGCGAGGATCTGGAACATGAAGACGGTGAGGCCCCCGCCGGTCTGGCCGGACGGGGCGAAGAGAAGGGCAAGCAGTCCGTGCGTGGTCATGCGGCTCCTGGGCGCAAGTAGCGGCGGCGCCATTCGTCGGCCCACGGGCCGAAGGCGCCCCGTCGGATCGCGGCGCGCATGTCGGCGGCGAGCCGGATCAGGAAACGGACGTTGTGCAGCGACAACAGCCTCAGCCCCAGCAGCTCTTCCGCGACGAAGAGGTGGCGGAGATACCCCCGCGAGAACGTCGTGCAGGCCTCGCAGTCGCACGAGGCGTCGAGCGGACGGGAGTCGTCGCGATGTTCCGCGTTGCGGATATTCACGGAGCCGTCGGGCGTGAACGCCGAGCCGTTACGCCCGTTGCGAGTCGGCGCCACACAATCGAACAGGTCGACGCCCCGCTCCACCGCCGCCACCAGATCCTCGGGGAACCCCACGCCCATAAGATAACGCGGCACGCTCGCGGGAAGCCGCGACTCGAGTGCCTCGAGCATCCCGTACATCACCGGCTTGAGCTCGCCCACCGACAGGCCGCCGATCGCGAGCCCGGACCAGTCATCCATCTCGAGGATTCGGGCGAGACCGGCCGCGCGCAACGCGATATGCCCGGCCCCCTGAAGGATGGGCCACAGCACTTGCGCGCCGGGCCCGGGCCCGGGCTTGGCCGCGGCCGCGCCAGGCGATGCCTCGGGCGCGGGGGCCATCGGGTCAGCGGCGGAAGCCCGGAGCTCTGCGTGGCGCGCGCGACAGCGCGCCAACCACTCGAGGGTCCGCTCCAACGCCGCCCGCGCGGTCGCCTCGTCCGCGCCCCCGGGCACCACGTGGTCGAAGGCCATTGCCACGTCGGCGCCCAGGGCCCACTGAATCTCCGTGACGCGCTCGGGGGTAAGCGTGCGGCGGCTGCCGTCTACGTGGCTCTGGAACTCCACGCCGTCGTCGCTCACCCGGCGAAACCCTTCG
>DATLKW010000224.1:0-2771 GCA_035538175.1 Gemmatimonadales bacterium
CAGCGCGGTGCGCAGGAGCAGCAGGAGCAGGTGGCGCAGTTTGAGGCGCCGCGCGCTCTGGCGCTCCGCTTCGCTCAGGTAGCGCAGCGGAGGGAAGTCCGCTTCGGGCGGCACGCGGCGGTCGAGCAGATGGAGGAGCGCCGGGATCGCGGTTGCGGCGAGCCCCAGGAGGGCGAGCGGGTGCAGGAACGTCACGCGAGCAACCGCAGCGCCATGCCGAACGGTAGGTCGGTGAGCACGTGGTGATACGCGATCCCGTGGCGTCGACACGCCGTCCGCCAGGCGGCGATCTCGCGCCGCACCGTCTCGGCGTAGACGCGGGCGAGCTCCCGCGGACGGACCACCACGCTCGTCGTCGACTCAGGATCCCGGAAACGGACTTCCGGCGGCCCCGCAAGCACCGCCTCGGCCGGGTCCATGACGTGCAGCACGATCACGTGATGGCCCCGGTGGCGTAAGAACCGAAGGGCGGTGAGCGCGAGCTCGCGCTCGAACAGGAGGTCGGAGACCAGAACGACCAAGCCGCGGCGGGCGAGCAGAGACGTCAGGTGCCGCAGGGCTGCGTCCGCCGCCGTGCCGCGGCCGTCGGGTGTGCGCTCAATCCCCCGCACGAGCCGCGCCCACTGACCGGCGCGGACGCGGGCTGGCACCACTTCCCGCACCGCCTCGTCGAACGTGATGAGGCCGGTCGCGTCCCGCTGGCGCAGCAGGATCAACCCCAGCGCGGCGACCAGTCGGTCGGCGTAGGCCCGCTTGGTGAGGCGGGTCGGCGTGCCGCGCCACGCCATCGAACGGCTGACGTCGAGCAGGAGCATCGCCCGCAGGTTGGTTTCCTCTTCGAACTGTTTGACGAACAAGCGATCTGAGCGAGCCAGGATGCGCCAATCGAGGTAGCGCAGCTCGTCCCCCGGTTGATAGGCGCGATGCTCCGTGAACTCCAGGGAGAAGCCGCGGAACGGCGAGCGGTGAATGCCGGCGAGGAACCCCTCCACCACCCCCGCGGCGACGATTTCGATTCCTCCCAACCGGGCCACTTCAGCCGGGTCCAGGAGGTCGATGCGGGACGAGGGGGGCATGGCTGTGCGGAAGCTAATGGTCGTCCGAGTGTCCGGGGTAGAGGACAGTAGGGGGCGTGTGATCGCCCTTCCACTGCGTCAACCCCAATGGGGACAGTAGGTTGTTCGTGGTGGTCCATGGCACGGCCCCTGCTTTGTCGAGGACCGGAGGCACCTATGGTTACCACGATCGGTCTTGTCAGCCTGCTCGTCGGCGCGCCGGGCGTCCCCGCCGCGGGGACGCGAGTCGCGTCCCGGTCTTTCCTAGATGATGGCGGTCGTGCCCGCGTCGAAGTGTGGACCGATCGCGGCGAGGATCCGTACGCGAGCGGCCAGGGCGTGCGCGTCCACTTCCGCACGGCGGAGGATGGCTACGTCACAATCTTGCGCCTCGACACCGACGGCCGAGTTCGGATGTTGTATCCCCGGGAGCCGTGGGAGGACACCTTCGCGGAGGGGGGCCGCGAGTACGACGTGCCGGGCTCGGGCGAGGGCAACGCCTTCTACATCGACGACTACCCGGGGGTCGGCTACGTCTTCGCCGTCCTGGCGCGCGATCCTTTCGTCTACGACGCGATCGTGACCCGCGATCACTGGGATTATCGCTCGATCGCTAACGGCCGGGTGCACGGGGATCCGTACGTGGCCGTGACGGATCTGGCGCAGCGCATCGTGCCCGACGGCTACCGCGACTGGGACTACGACGTCGCTCCCTACTACGTCGAGCGCCATTACGACTATCCTCGATTCCTCTGCTACGACTGCCACACGTACGCGAGTTATCCGTACTGGAACGCGTACGACTACACGTGCGTGCGCTTTCGCATCGTGGTCGTCGACGACCCCTACTATTACCCGTACCGCTATTACGGCGGCACACGTGTTGTGTTCACGCGTCCGTTGCGGCCGGAGCCGCGGTTCATCTTCAAGGATCGGCAGCCCACGGATGCGTTCGTGACGCGGGTGCGCGAGCGCCGCGCCGACGATGGTGGGCGTCGTTTCGTGACGGGAGGCGGGGGAGGTGGGGGTGGGGGCGGGGGCGACGGTGGCAATCACCAGCCGAGCGTCCGGCCGCGTCCGCGGTCACCCGGGGAGGACGGCGGCGACGACCGGGGAGGGCGTCGTCACGCCGGCGACGATCACCCTGATCACCCTGACCACCCATACCACCCCGACCGGCCGGGTCAGCCCGATAGGCGCCCACCCGCCGATCGGCCGGGTAGTCAGGCGCGGTCTGCGGATCCCGAGCGGCGGCGCGGGTCCTCGTACGATTCGCGCGCAGAGGATCGGCGCCCGCCAGCCGATCGGCCGGATAGTCGGGCGTGGTCCGCGGATCCCGACCGGCGGCGTGGGTCCTCGTACGATCCGCGCGCAGCGGATCGGCGGGCCCCCGCCGATCGGCCCGAGCGCCGAGACTGGCCGGTGGTTCCTCAGCGCTCGGAGCGCCCGGATCGCACCGAACTGCCCGAGCGCCGCTCGGCGCCAGAGCGTCGGTCTGAGCCGCCCCCGCGGGCCGAGCCCCGGCGCGAGGCACCAGAGCCACGCAGCGAGCCCCGCGCTGAGCCGCGCAGTGAGGCGCCGCGCGAGCAACCCCGGGCCGAGCCCGAGCTCAAGCGCCGGAAGCCCGTCTGAACCGTACCGGACTGACGCTCAGCTGATTCCGGCGAGCACCTCGGCGTTGGTCTTGGTGCGCCGCAACCGGGCGAGCAGTGTCTC
>DATLKW010000225.1:0-7479 GCA_035538175.1 Gemmatimonadales bacterium
CGAAAACCGGCGCCTGCACGAGGCACTGGGACACGCGGACCCCCTGGTCGGGGTGAGTGGCGCGATGGAGGAGGTGCGGGCCCTGATCGCCCGCGTGGCGCCGACCGAGGGACGGGTCCTGATCACCGGCGAGTCGGGGACCGGCAAAGAGCTTGTCGCGTCGGCGATCCACCGCCAGAGCGCGCGCGCCGCTCGGCCGTTCGTGTGCGTCAACAGCGCCGCGATCCCGAAGGATCTGGTGGAGTCGGAGATGTTCGGTCACGAGCGCGGCGCGTTTACGGGCGCGACCGAGCGGCGCGTCGGGCGATTCGAACTGGCGGATCGGGGCACCCTGTTCCTCGACGAGGTCGGCGATCTCGGGCTCGACGCGCAGGCGAAGCTGTTGCGGGTCTTGGAGACCGGCGTCATCGAGCGCCTCGGGGGGGAGAAGCCACTCACCGTGGACGTGCGGGTGATCGCGGCGACCAACAAGGATCTGGCGCGAGCCTCCCAGCAGGGGCAGTTCCGCGACGACCTATTGTTTCGCCTGAACGTCCTCCCGCTGCGCATTCCGGCATTGCGCGAGCGTCCGGAGGACGTCCCGCCGCTGGTCGAGCATTTCGCCGGCCGCCAGGCGGCGCGGCTCGGACGCGCCGTGCGCTTCGACAGCGGCGCCGTGCAGCTCCTCGCCGCGTACCGCTGGCCGGGGAACGTCCGCGAGCTCGCGAACATCGTCGAGCGGCTCGCCATCCTCGTCACGGGCGAGACGGTGACGGCCGACGACGTGGCGCACGTCGTCCCGCAGGACGGCGCGCTGCCGGCGCCGGCCGAGGCCTGGAACGACGTGGCGCTCGCCGACGCCCTCGACGGGTATGAGCGCACCCTGATCGCGCGGGCGCTCTCCGCCGCGCGTGGGAACGTCGCTGAAGCAGCCCGCCGCCTCTCGACCGACCGGGCGAACCTCTATCGCCGCATGCGCCGGCTCGGGCTCGAGCCGCCGCGCACCGTGGCGGACTGATTCCTCCCGTGCCCGCTCCCGCCTCGGTGCCGCGGACGCGCATCGGCAGGCTCGTTGCCCTCGCGGTGCTCGCGACCGCGGGCGCCGCCGCCGCCCAGGACACCGCCATCGTGATCCAGCCGGAGAGCGCGAGCGCGCTGGTCGAGCCGCCGGAGCTTCCCCACACCATCGCGGAGGAGGCGATCCGTCGCTACAACGCCGCGACGACGACGCGCTTGGTCGGGCGCACCTCGCTCCCCGCCGGCAATGCGTGGCGCGGCGACGTCGCCGTGCGCAACGGGCCGGTCGTCATCGGGGGCCGCGTCGAGGGCACGCTGCTCGTGATCAACGGCGACGCGTTACTCGACTCAAGCGCCGTGATCACCCGCGACGTCATCGTGGTCGGCGGCACGGTCCGCCGCGCCCGCGGCGCGAGCGTAGGGGGCGAGGTGCGCATCTATCAGGAGCCGCTCGCCTACCGCGTGAAGGGCGACGAGCTGGCGCTGGCCCCCGTCGAACTGCGGCGCTGGTTTCGCAACTTCGGGGTCGAGAAGTCTTGGGGGACGGCCGACTCGCATTCCTCACTCACGCTCGCCACCGGCGGCACGTTCAACCGGGTCGAGGGCCTGCCGATCGTGTTCGGACCGCTGTTCGACTGGAAGCTGCACCGCGATCTCCGGCTGCGGGCCGACGCGCTCGGGCTGTTCCGCAGCGCGGGAGACTTCACCGCCAAGCGAGGCGATCTCGGCTACATCTTGCGGACCGAGCTGCGCTCCGGCGAGATCGTGACCTATGGAGCCCAGTTCCGCGCGTTCGACGTCGTGGCGCCGGTGGAAGACTGGGGCTTGCGCAATGGGGAAGTGGGCTGGTCGGCGTTCCTGTTCCAGCGGGACTATCGGGATTACTACTTGAG
Source organism: Gemmatimonadales bacterium (assembly GCA_035538175.1). Lineage (GTDB taxonomy): Bacteria > Gemmatimonadota > Gemmatimonadetes > Gemmatimonadales > GWC2-71-9 > AG41. Next base: position 1,890 of record DATLKW010000225.1, read on the forward strand.
CAAAGGGGTCGCGGGAGGCGTGTTTGTGCAGCCGCGGCGCGCGTTGCGCTTGGACCTCGAGCTCAGGCGCGACTGGCAGTCCAGCGTCGACGCGCGGGACCCCTGGACGGTGTTCCGCAACGACCAGCCTTGGCGTCGCAACCCCCCGATCGACGACGGGCACTATACCGCGTTCGGCGCGACGGCCACCGTCGACACGCGCAACGAGCGGACCGACCCCACGGCCGGGTGGTGGCTGCGCGCCCGGTTCGAGCACGCGCACTCGGACGACGTGACCCCCGCCACGGGCGTCCCGGCGGCGGTGCGCGGCTCAATCCCTACGGACGGCTCTTACGCCTTCAGCCGCCTGTTCGTCGACCTACGGCGCTACACCCGCGTTAGCCCGTCGGGCCGCTTGAACCTGCGTCTCGTCGCGGGGGGATGGCTGGGCGGGGACCCCCTCCCGCTCCAAGAGCGCCTCTCGGCGGGCGGGCCCGACCCGCTCGCCGGGTATGAGTTCCGTCACAGCGCCTGCAACCGCGACATCGTCGACCGCGCCTTCGCCGGCTCGCAGGTGGCGGCGTGCGACCGGGTGATCGTGGCCCAGGCCGAATACCGCGGGCACATCGCGCTGCACTGGTCGTACAACTCGTCCGCCCCGGAGGACGAGGCGGTCAAGTCGCTCCTCGCGCTCCGCGGCCTCGATTTCGTGGTCCTGGGCGATGCGGGGCAAGCCTGGCTCCTCGGCAACGGGCCGGGTCGCCTCCCCCAGGACCGGCTGCCAACGATCGGGAGCTGGCTCGCGGACCTGGGGCTCGGCATCGACTGGGGCGGCCTCGGTTTGTATGTGGCGAAGGCGGTGACGGCGGGCGAGCCTTTGCGATTCACGCTGCGACTCGACCACCGCTTCTGAGGTGAGGCCGGGTCCGGCGGTCCTAGCCCTGCTCGGCGCCGCCCTAGTCTCGTCGGCGGGTGCCCAGACGCCGGCGATGACCGTGATCCAGCAGAACGGCGTGGCCCGGGTGCAGACGACCGGACTGCTCGCCGACGGCAAGTACGTCGCCCTCCTCCGCTCGGGGTTCCCGCTGCGCCTGCACTACCGGCTCGAGCTGTGGCGGTCGCGCTCCGGCTGGTTCGATCAGCCGGTGCGCGATTTCTCCTGGGATGCCCTGGCGCGTAACGACCCGCTCGCCGATGACTTCGTCCTCCTGCGCAGCGGCGGGCGGGTGGTCCGCTATGGTGGCGCGGACGACCTCGCGCGGGCGCTCGAAATCCCCTACCGCGTCTCCCTGAAGCCCACCGGTGCGGGCAACTTCTACTATTTCTGCCGGCTCGAGGTAACGACCCTCAACGACGCCGACTTGGAAGAGCTGACGCGCTATCTCAAGGGGGATGTGGGCCCTGCCGTCTCGGGCGGCGGCGACGTCGGCGACGTGCTGACCCGCGGCGCGCGGCGCCTGCTCGTCCGGATTGCAGGGCTCCCCCGCCTCACCCTGGAGGCGCGGTCTGAGACGCTGACCATTGGTGGGGGAGACCCCGGCAGCTAGGATCGGCTTAGAGCGACTCCAGGGCGGCGAGGACCTCGCCGCCGTAGAACAGCCGAATGTACTTCGACTGGATCGACGTAAGCCGGCGCACCGCCCAGGCGAGGTGCACGAAGTGCGGCTCGACCGGAGGCCGGAGCGGGTGCATCCCCGCTTCCTCGGGCAAGAGGTTGCCCTTGCGCGTGTTGCAGGAGCTGCACGCGGTGAGCACGTTGGTCCACGCGTTGGTCCCGCCGCGCGACAGGGGCACGAGGTGGTCGCGGGTGAGGCACTCGCGGTGGCGCAGCTCCTGCTGGCTCCGGCCGCAGAACTGGCAACGGTAGTTGTCGCGGGCGAAGAGGAACGTGTTCGTCACCTGGCGCCGGAAGCGCCGCGGCACGTGGACGAAGCGCACGAGGCGGATCACGGCGGGGCGGGGGATGGTGAGGCGCTCGCTGTGCATCACGGAGCCGTCCGCTTCGACGATCTCCGCCTTGCGGTCGATCACGAGCCGGAGCGCCCGCCGGACGGGCACCATCGTGAGGGGCTCGAATGACGCGTTGAGCGCTAGGCAGCGCACGACACCTCTCCCCGAAGACAAAAAGCGGCCGTTCACTCGATCGAGCGAGACGGCCACGTATGCTACACCACCGGCTAACGCTAGGCAAGACCTTAGCTTAAGTGGGCACTGGTCCAGTTTGGAGGTTGTTGACCTATTACAAGCTACTGAGGAGAGAACCCAATGGGCGGGACGCTTGTGAAAGCCATAATTGACCTGCTGTTGATGGGCATACTGAGCGTGTTCGTTGGGCGGGCATTTCTTCGGACGCGGGCGACGGGATCATTACTTGAACTGATAGGCATCGGCGGTTTAGGGGTGCTCGGGGTTACACACCTTTGCGAAGCCCTGCACATCTTGCCGTTTATGTACTGGGGGATCGAAGGCAGCCCCGGTCACTACCTCAATCTTACGAGCCTCGCGGTCGCACTCTTGTTGCCGATCGGATATGTGCTCAACAGACGTAACAAGGTCGTCTAAATCAACCTGTACCAGTGCCGCTTAAGCGGGTGATGGTCCAGTTTCATTCCACCTGACCCACTACCGCTTAAGTGGGTCGTCGTAAGCGACCCACCTCCGCCGACGTTGCCCGGGCCGGCGGCGACCCCATCTCCTCCCCTCCCCCCTCCCTCCTATTCCCCAAACCGACCGCCGCCTAGGCGCTCGGCGTCGTTGCGAAGGCCAGGGCCAAGGCGGCGAGCTGTTCTTCGACCGAGCGTCGCGAAGCGCCTCCGGGCGTGGCGCGTCGTTCGATCGAGTCCTCCCAGGTGCCGAGCCGCCCTAGGGCTGCCCCGAGCGCGGGGTGGATCGCCGCGGCACGAGCGACGGGCACCTGGTCCAGAGGCACGCCGCTCCGCTCCGCCTCCCGCACCAACCGGCCGACGAGCCCATGGCTCTCTCGGAACGGAACCCCGGCCTCGACCAGGTGGTCCGCGAGATCGGTGGCCCGGAGGGACGCGTCGAGCGCGCCCCGCATGCGCTCGGGGTCGACCGTGAGCGCAGTGATCGCACCGGTGAGCGCCGGCAAGACGAGCGACAGGGTGTCGAAGGCGTCGAAGACGAGCGCCTTGTCTTCTTGGAGGTCCTTGCTGTAGCCCGCCGGGAGGCCCTTCAACGTGGTGAGCAGCGCGACCAAGTCCCCTACGACGCGGCCCGCTTTCGCACGGGCCAGCTCCAGCACGTCGGGGTTGCGTTTCTGCGGGAGGAGGCTCGACCCGGTGCTGAAGTCGTCGGACAGGCGTACGAACCCGAACTCGGCACTCGTGTAGAGGAGGAGCTCGGCGGCGAGACGGGAGACATGGAGGCCCGCCAGCGAGAGGACGAACAGCCCTTCGGCGACGAAGTCGCGGTCCCCGGTGGCGTCGAGGGCGTTAGCCGAGATGGCCCGGAACCCGAGCGCCTCCTTCAGGAGCACGCGGTCGACACCGAAGCCCGAGCCGGCGAGTGCGCCCGAGCCGAGGGGGAGCTCGGCCGTGCGCCGGCGCGCGTCCGCAAGACGCTGGCGATCTCGCACCAACGGCCAGGTGTGGGCGAGCAGCACGTGGGCCCAGCGCACCGGTTGGGCGCGCTGGCCGTGCGTGTACCCGGGGAGGAGGATCTCCACGCCCTCGGCGGCGCGGGCGAGGAGGGACCGGCCGAGCCCGGCTAGGTCGCGATCCAGCTGATCGATCGCCTCGAGCATCCAGAGCCGCAGGTCCGTCGCTACTTGGTCGTTGCGGGACCGGCCGGTGTGGAGCTTGCCGGCCACGGCGCCGACCGTCTCGTAGAGCAAGCGTTCGACGAGGGTGTGCACATCCTCATCGGGGGCGCCGAGGGCCGCTCCGTCGGCGAGCCGGTCGGCGACTCGGTCGAGCCCGTCGAGCAGCTCCGTTTCCTCTTCCGGCGTGAGGACGCCGACGCGGCGGAGGGCATGGACCCAGGCCTTGCTGGCCACGACGTCCTGCGGCCAGAGCCGGTGGTCAGTGGGGAGGCTGCGATTCAGCGCGTCCAGCGCTTCGCTGGGCCCCAGGCTGAAGCGCCCGCCCCACATCTGGTGCGTCGAGGCCGGGCCGGGGGCTGGGGTGGGAGCGGGCGACGGCGGCGGGAGCGGCGGCGCAGGATCGGTCGGGCGCGGGGCCATCAGTCCGCCGCCGCGCCGACCTCGCCCCGCTGGCGCTCGGCGTCGAGGCCGGCCCCGATGCGGATCGCGAGGCCGTAGAGTTGGATGAACCCGGCGGCATCGCGCTGATCGTAGACCGAGTCGCGCCCGAAGGTCGCGTAAGACGGTTGGTACAGGGCGTACGGGCTCTCGCGCCCCGCGACCGACATGGCGCCCTTGTAGAGTTTCAGCCGCACGCTGCCCGTGACACGCCGCCCCGTGCTCGTGACGGCGGCGTCCAGCGCCTCGCGTTCCGGGGTCCACCAGCGGCCATCGTAGACCAAGTCCGCATAGCGTAGCGCCAACTCGTCCTTCAGGCGCAGGGTGCGGCGGTCGAGCACGAGCTGTTCCAGCTCGCGGTGCGCCGCGTGCAGCAGGGTGCCGCCCGGAGTCTCGTAGACGCCGCGCGACTTCATGCCCACGAGCCGGTCTTCCACCACGTCGGCCCGGCCGACCCCGTGTTCGCCGGCGATCGCGTTCAGCGTGTCAAGGAGCTCGACCGGGCCGAGCGGGACGCGGTCCACGGTGACCGGCGTCCCCTCCTCGAACCCGATCTCGACGACGACCGGGAGCTCGGGCGCCTCGAGCGGGTCGCGCGTCATGACGAAGATGTGTTCGGGGGGTTCTTTGGAGGGGTCTTCCAGGATGCCGCCTTCGTGGGAGCAGTGCCACAAGTTTCGATCGGTGGAGTACGGCTTCTCGAGCGTGGCCTGCACGGGGATCCCTTTCGCCCGCACGTAGGCGATCAGGTCCTCCCGACCTTTGAAGTCCCACTCCCGCCACGGCGCGATCACCTGGAGCTCGGGCGCGAGGGCGGCGTAGGTGAGCTCGAAGCGGACCTGGTCATTCCCCTTCCCCGTGCAGCCGTGGGCCAGGGCCTGCGCCCCGCTGCGCTGCGCCAGGGCCACCTGATGCGCGGCCATGACGGGGCGGGCCATGCTCGTGCCGAGCAGATAGGTGCGGGCGTAGACCGCGCCGGCGCGCAGCGTGGGAAACACGAAATCGCGCACGAACTCCTCGCGCAGATCCTCGACCACGCAATCGACCGCGCCCGAGCGCTTGGCCTTCTCGACCAGGCCCGCGAGCTCGCCGCTCCCCTGCCCCACGTCCGCCGCGTAGCACAGCACCCGGGCGCCGTAGCGCTCCCCGAGCCAGGGCACGATCGCCGACGTGTCGAGTCCACCCGAGTACGCGAGGACCACCAGCGGTCCCATGGACGCCCTCCCTAGTGTTTATGCATAACGATGCATAAACATACACCCCCGGGGGAGGGTGTCAACGCCTCCGCCGGGAGCGCGTCCTGGCGGCCGCGGCGATCCCGGTCGATCTTCAGCGGACCACTGTCGCCCCGTTCCCCCTGTCCCGAGGAGCCCCGTGAACCGGCGTCACTTC